>CATMIM010000028.1 GCA_950068635.1 uncultured Candidatus Poseidoniales archaeon | reverse complement strand
CTCGATGAGCGCGTCCGCGTCATCCTCCGCGGCCGCCTGGATGCGATGATGCGCCTCGTGCAGACGGGCGTTCGGCTCCTCGCGCCCGGCCCAGTGCTCCGCCGCTCCGACATGGATCGCCCGCCGCTCATCGTCGGACCACATCGTGCGCCGCACGTTGCGCACCAGATGCTGTAGTTCGAGCAACTCCTCCTGCCAGCGCAGCAGCGCCGCCTCGTCGAGCCCATCGACGCCGTCCTGCTTCGCCATCTGCTCGGCGTAGAGCGGCCATGGCGCCGCCGCCAGTTCATCGAGCGCCGGCAGCACGTCCGCTTCGACGCGCTCGATGACATCCGACTGGATGAACGCCTGCACGCGATCATCGGCTTCCGGCAGCGAATCGCCCGGCTCCCACAGTTTGAGAGCCAATGGATGCCCGCCCAGCGCTGAGAGAACGGCTTCCGCCTCATCGTCGTCGAGCGCTTCTGACAACAGGTTGCGAGCATCCCCTGAATCGAGCTCTTCGAGGCGCACCACCCCTCCAGCATCCAGCGGAGTGGGCGCGCGCGAGGCGACCAGCAGGCCCACCCCGGAAGATTCAGCGATGGCATCGAGCAGGGCGAGCACACCATCGAGGTGGCGCGGGTGGGCGTCCTGCAACTCATCGACGACCAGCAGAGTCCGTTTCGGCAGTTCGGCGAGCGCGGCGAGGGCCGCTTCAGTGGACTGGTGCGCGTCATCGAGTCCGAGCCAACGGGCGGCGAGCGAGGTGGCGTCATCAGTCGCTCCCAGCGTCGCCCAGCGCACGGTCCAGCCCGAATTCACGGCAGCAGCAGCGAGCGCACGCAACAGGCAGGTCTTGCCGATCCCAGCGAAGCCCTCGACCTGCAGGCAACAGCCAGCCTCCAGCCGTCCAGCCAGTTCATCCAGCAGCTCCGCTCTTCCGTGCAGCAGCATCGAGGCGGGAGCATCTCCGAACAACTCTCCGACGACCGCGGCGGGCTCGGCGACCTCGTCCTCGAGTCCCTCCGCCGCCTTCCTCCCGTCATCCGTGATGTGCACGACCTTGCGTTTGCGATGACCGCCCCCGATCACATGCGCCGGGCGGATGGCGACGAGCCCCTCTTTCTCAAGGGTGGTCAACGGCGGATTCAACGCTGAGCGCACGACACCCAGTTGTTCGGCCAACCCGGGAAGCGAGAGGTCACGGGGGACATCCCAGGCATCCTCGAGGGACTTGGGGAAGGTGGCGAGCAGCCGCAGCAGACGAGCCTGGGTGGGCGGAATCACGCATCGGCAGGCGAGGCGTGGGTTCATGGCCCTTCACCCCAGCCGCGCGAGCGCATGCCCGTGGACCAGCATAGCCTGCATCTCCCGAACGAGGCCGGTGTCTACCTGTTCAAACGCGATGACGGGAGGGTGCTCTACGTGGGCAAGGCGACAGTGCTCAGGGAACGCGTCCGCTCCTATTTCGCCAGCAATCCTGACAGGGAGATGATCCCGACCCTCGTCGCGGAAGCCGATCACGTCGACTGCATCGTCACCCCCAACCCGAGAGAAGCCCTGATGTTGGAACGGGAGTTGATCCGCCGGCACAAGCCGCGCTGGAACTCGCTGCTCAAGGACGACAAGTCATACCCGTTCATCGCTTTCACCGATGAGGAAGCACCGCGCATCCTCTACACACGCGACCCGCCCTCCGGTGCCACCTGCTGGGGCCCCTTCCCCGACGCCGGCGCCGCCAAACGGGTGGTGCAACTGCTCCGCCGCCAGTTCGGCATCCGCGACTGCCCGCAACTGCTTCCTCAGGGTTGCTTGGCGATGCACATCGGGCTGTGCTCCGCGCCGTGCATCGATGACGAAGGCTACGCCGAGCGTGTGGATGCGGCCACGCGTGTGCTCGACGGCGATGCCAACATCCTGCTCAAGTCCCTGCAGGACGAGATGGATGCGGCCAGCGGCGAGTTGGCCTACGAGCGGGCCGGCCAGGTGCGCGACCTGATCGCCGCGGTGCAGCGCACCCTGTCGCAGAAGGTGATCTCCAGCCGCTTCTACCAGGATGTGGATGCCGTCGGCTTCGCCAGCCGCGGAGACTTGGGCAGCGTCGTGATCCTGCATGCATCGGACGGAATCGTCACCGGTCAGGTCGAATATCCGCTGCTCCACCGTGGCGACATCGCAGAATCGGTGGCCAGAGTCCTCTCGGAGCACTACCAATCACGCAGGCCGCCGCGCACGGTGCTGACCCCCGCTCCGCTCGGCGACTGGCTCGACCAGTGGATCAAGGAGAGGCGGCGCGGCGCGGTCGAGGTTCGCGTGCCCATGCGCGGCGAATTGGCGACTCTTCGCAAGTTGGCCGACCAGAATGCGGAGGTGCATGTGCAGAGATCGGCAGAATCCCGGCAGCCCGGCTCGCTCGAACAGCGTGCAGCGGACGAGTGCGCGAAACTCCTGGGTGTGGAGGCCATGGAGAACGTCGTCTGCTTCGACATGGCGCAACTACAGGGTGACGAACGGGTGGGCGCGTGCGTGACCCTCAGGAACGGACGGCCGGACAAGAAGGCCTACCGCACTTACACAGTGAGATCCGACGCTCCCGATGACCTGCGCATGATGCGCGAAGTGGTCGAACGCTGGCTCAAACGTCAGGACGAATGGCCCGACCTGCTGCTGCTCGACGGTGGTGAGACACACCTCTCCACCATCCACGACCTGCTCACCGAGCACGGGCTCGCCGACAGAATTCCCCTCGCCGCCCTCGCCAAACGGGAGGAGACCCTCCATCGCCCGGGCTCAGACCCGCTGGTGCTCGACCGCACAGGCAGGCTGCTGGTGTTCGCCCGCGACGAGGCGCACCGCTTCGTGAACGCCTTCCATCGCAAGCGCCGAGCCAAGTCCACGCTCAGGGACCCATTGGAGGAGGTCCCGGGGCTCGGCGCCAAGAAACTGCAGGCGCTGCTAAGGCAGTTCGGCGGCCGCAAGGGAATCGACCATGCGAGCGTGAAGGAACTCAAGCAGACCCTTGGGATCGGGACGGCGCTCGCAAAACGCATCCACGAACATCTCCACCCGTGAATCGTCACCTTCCAGTACATTGATGCGGAGTCATGCCCAGCATTGACGCATGAACAGACGACGACTGATGACCGCCCTTCTCGGCCTGTTGCTGTGTTCGGCGATCGTCTTCAGCGGCTGCATCGCCGAATTGGACGACGATGACGATGAGGACAAGGAATGCGAGGAATGGGCCTACTGGAACAATAACGGCTCGACCGAAGGCTGCCCGTACGCCGACGATGACGATGGCCGCTTTCTCGGCTCTCCTGTGTGGATCCAGGTCACAAGCACTGTTGGCATGCTCGGAATCGCCTCAATCGTGCTCTCCCGCAGCGCGGCAGATTGAAACGCCATTCGTCCACGAACGCATGTGGTCGAGTCGCTCCAGTTGTCCGACGAGGAGCAGGAATGGCTGCACGCGGGAATCGCCCTGTTCGATTCCGGCCGCTTCTGGGATGCACACGAGGCGTGGGAGGATCTGTGGAAGTCACTCAGGGCGCGCCAGGCGGACCCCCCCCACGTCCACGGAATCCAAGGGCTGATCCAGTGCGCCGCCGTGCTGCTCAAGGTGGAGGAGAGGAACAGCCGGGGCGTCGTCAACCTGTGGGCCAAGCTGACCGGTAAACTCGGGACACCCGACGAACCCGAACTCGACAATCTGTGGGTGGTCAACGTGCGAGAACTCCTGAACGACCTGCTTCCCTTCGTCGAAGATGCAGCCACTGAAGACCCAACTTGGGCCCTCGACCCGACCAGCGTCAAACTCAGTCGTTCCGACTCGTGACAGGTCTTCTCGCCGAGTTACGAGACAATGGATTGAGTCTCAGATCTCGGCGCCGATGAGGGTGCGCGTGTCCCTGACCCCGTCAAGGCAGCGGATGTCCTCGATGATGCAACGGGTGAGCGCCACCTCGTCGTCCGCCTCGACCTTGGCGATGACATCGAACTCGCCGAACACGCCCCAGCGGCCGGTGACCAGTTCGATGGCGTCGAGTGCGTCGCGCACCTGCCGTTCGAATCCCGCCCGAGTGGTGATCAACACGAATCCCACGGCCATCTCGTCACCTCAGAAGTCCACCGCGATCAGCGTCTGCGATTCGAGCACACCGTCGATGCTGCGCAACTTTTCGATGAGCAGCGTCGTCAACTCCTTCGGGTTCGCGCACTGCACGCATGCGAGCAGGTCGTACTCCCCGTAAAGGGCGTGCGTCTCCACTATCTGGTCGAGTTCAGACAGCGCCAGATAGACGTCTCGTTCCCGCGACGGCTCGGTCTTGAAGAGTACGAATGCTGTGTCCACGAAGGCCGCCGACCAACGACTCCATGATAACACATTCTGTGCATGGGACAGTGTTCACCTAGGCACAGGGAAGGGGAGGTTCGCCAGCGAATCAGGGGTTTTCTCAGGCGGGAATGGGTTTATTGCCACAGACTCCCATGTGCGCCCATGGCGGATGTCTCAGGTGGAGAGGTGGTCGACCGATTGGGCGGCAAGGACCTGAACAAGGACGGGCGCATCGTCAACCTGGCCATCGTCGGCTCCAGCCGCTTCTACGACTACGGGCTCGTCGAGGAGGCGATCGAGGAGTGGATCGGGCTGGAGGCCAACCCGGATCTGGTGATCGTAGGCGGCGCGAGCGGCGTCGATTACCTCGCCGAGCGCTGGTGCGACAACAACAACGTCGACATCGCCGTGTTCTCCGAGGAATGGATCAACCCGCGCGGAGGGATGGAGGATGCGGGAAGGCAAGAGGCAGCCACATCTCTGACACACCAGATCCTCGATGCAGCCACACACATCCTCGCCTTCCCCTCACCGACGAGCAAATGGACACGCATAGTCATCGACTTGGCACAGGAGCGCGACATCCCGCTGATCGTGCACGAAGTCGAGTGAACAGCCCCGATGCAATCGGGGGAACCATCAAACAGGGAAGGTAGCGGGTGGGCGCCCCATGCAGGCGAGCGCGAGCGCGAGATGCGCGCTCGCCCTGGTGGTGCTGATGCTGATGAGCAGCATGCTCGGACTCACCCCTGCTGCGCAGGTGGCACAGCCGAGCGATGCGGTGCTGACCCCCGAGGTGCAGCCGGCTGGCGCAAGGGCACTCACCGTCTGGTCTGGAACGGTCATGGTGAATGGGGATTACACCGTGGCGTCCGGTGATGAACTGCGCATCCTGGCCGGCGCCGACATCCAGATGGGACCGGGTGTCAGGATCTACGTCGACGGCAAGCTGACCGCTCATGGCACGGCAGCCGCCCCTGTCACGGTCAGTGTCCAGCAGGCATTCATCTGGCATGACGGCTTCCAGTTCAACGCCACGAGCCGTGGTCGAGGAAGCCACCTCCAGAACATGACCATCAGCGACGCTCAGTATGGAATAACGATCTACGATTCCAACCCGGTCATCGACGACCTCTATCTGGACAACCCCGACTACGTCGGCATCGACATGTTCAACTCGGCCAGTCCGGTCATCCGCCGACTCACGGTGCAGGGTGGCGGCCAGGACGTCCACGGCGCGGAGACGCATTGGCGCTACGGCATCGGTCTGTCAGTCGGTGCCGGCAGCGCGCCGTTCGTTCAGGGAGCCAACTTCGACAATCTGGTCACGCGCGCCGTATCCTACTGGAGAGGCAGTGGCGGTGTAATGCGCGACCTGAACATCAGCAACATCTCCGGAGCGACCCTGAACATCTCGGCGGGCATCTACGTCGATGATTCACTACCGCTGTTCGAGGACGTCTCGATCACCCGCAGTGACCACGGTGTCTACATCATGCACACGATGGACAACATGACCACCAGGCCAGTGTTCCGGCGCATCACCATCGAAGACAGCCAGTTTCGCGGGGTGAAGATCGAGAAGGAGGATCACTGGAACTTCACCACCTACATGATGGCCCGTTTCCACGATCTGGAGGTCTCAGGCACGGGTGGCCCGGGAGCGCGCACTCCAGGGCTGGCGACCGCTGCCATCGAACTCAACACCAGCGGTGGCTGGTTCGAGAACGTCAACATTCACGACAACCCTGTGAACGGTGTCAAGCTCTACATGACCGACCCGTCGACGACCTTCGTCAACACCACCATCACCTCCAGTGGCGCCAGCATGGGGGGTACCCACAACATGGCGGGCTTCTACAGCAGGAGCAGCAACAACGGCGGACCGACACTCCAGAATCTGGACGTTTCTGATTCTCCGGGCAGTGGCATCTTCATCACCAAGGGGTCGATCACCGGCTCTGACTGGTACAGCCACGACAACGGCGCCGAAGGCGTCTACATACGCGAGATGTTCCCCAACGTGGACGGCATCACCGTCGAGGACAACGGTCATTCCGGCATTCGCGTCTACGATTCCAAGCAGGTCTGGCTCTCCAACGTGACCAGCAGCAACAACGGCATCTCAGCGACCTCGCCCGACCAAGGCGCCGGTCTGGTGTTCATCAAGTCCAACGACGTGATGAGCGCGGGCAACATAGTTCGCTGCAACGGATGCAGTTCCACCGGCGATGCGTGGGGTGGCGTCTACATCGAGGACAGCATCGACCTCAGGTTGGAGGACCTTGCGGTGCATGACCCGGGCAACGGCCAGCCGGCGATTCAGGCGGACAATGATGGCATGATCTGGAACGGATACCTCGAGATTCTCGGCGCGGACATCTGGATGAACTCCTCTTCGACCCCGGCCATCGACCTGAACGTCGTCGATGCGCGCATCGATGATCTGGTGCTGATGACCAGCAACCATACCGGGTTGAACTGGCTTGGTTCCACCGTTCCTTCTGCACTCTCTAACAGTACCCTGCGCGGCCAGGACTGCCTGACGCTCGCTTCGATGCCGCTGCTCGAATCTTGGAATCTCAACCTGCACGCGGACTGCATGGGAACGGTGAGCATCATCGAGAGCGAGGTCAACCTCACCGGTTCCAGTTCCGCCTCGGGAGCGGTGAGCATAGGTGCGAACACGCACCTGCGCCTGATCTCCACGCACCCTCTGCAGCCGTCCACGATTCCCAGCAGTTCAACGGTGGACCACATGCAGTACGTCCATCTCTGGGCGGTCAACCAGAATGGACACGGGCTGCCCAACGCGTTCGTCAATCTCTCCTTCTCACAATACGAATCCGACCTCAACATGACGCTGCCGCAGTCGGGCAACGCCGTGCTCGGACCGTTCATCGGCCAGCGGTTCGAGTCAACTGGAGCCAGCGCGATCACCGACCTGTGGGCCGGCTGCGAGTATGACAACACGAGCAACACCACCGGTCCACACGCCCTGAACGGGGACCTGCTGGTGCTGTGCACGCTCTTGCTTGCCAACCAGCCGCCGTTCATCGTCTGGGACGAGCCGCTCAACGGTACGACCGTCAGCAGTGGTGCCCAACTGCTGTTCAACGCCAGTGCGTCATGGGATCTGGACGATGACCCGCTCTCATACAACTGGACGAGCAGCATCGATGGCGACATCAGGACCGGCTGCACGATGTCAGGCAACGGTTCACTGTTCTACGCCAACAGCGGTCCATCCTCAGTCTGCCCTGTGTCCGATGGAGTTCACCAGTTCACGCTCGAGGTGTGTGACGACCAAGGACACTGCGTCAGCGAGACGCGCACCATCGAACTGACCAACATGCCTCCGAATCTCGATGTCCACGTGCATCCGCATCCGCAGATGGATGGAGTGGTGCGAGCGAACTTCACCGAGATCGTGTTCATCAACGCCAGCAACAGCTCCGACCCGGAAGGCGATGTGATTCACTGTTGGACCTGGGCCTCCTATCGCGCTCAGCCGCAGAGTAACTGGAGCACTGTGCCCTGCCCGATGTACTGGAACGAGACCTTCTCCGATTCACCGGAACGCTCGTTCACCTATCACATGGGGTTCTGGGATGGAGTCAATCCTGAGGTGTACTACAACTTCTCCGTCGAGCTGATCAACGAGTTCCCACATCCGTCGTTCAGCGTCAGCCGCAGCGCCAACACCTCTGACTCGCTCGTCTGGCTGGACGGAACATCCTCGTTCGACCCCGAGGGCGACGCCATCGGCGCTTGGTGGCATTCGAGCATCGACGGCGACCTCACCGATGACGACGGAGACCTGCTGGTGTGGACCGGCCATCTGTCCGCTGGCACGCACACGCTATCACTCAGGCTGACCGATGATGATTCGTACCACAGCAACCAGTGGTCCGCACCCTTCCAGATGACGCTCGTGGTGGACAACTCACCGCCCGTGGCGCACATCGAACTGCCCGCTGATGGGCTCGTCACCAACTCCTCCGAGATGATCGTCTTCTCCGCCTCCGGCTCCGGTGATTGGGATGCACTCTGTTCTGAGTCCTTCCCGGGAATGTCGAGCGGATGGCTGTGCAACCCGGACGCCTCGGGCATCCCAGATACCGTGACCGCGCTGTGGACCTCCAACCAGTTGACCGCACCGATCGGCACGGACTGGGAGATCCAGGCGCGGCTGCCCGCCGGTGAGCATGTCGTCACGCTGACCGTCGAGGATGGCAACAACCTGCCCGTCTCCGCCCTCATCAGCGTCAGCGTCGGCCCCTCCGCGCCGGTGCTCGTGCTCGATTCGCCGATTCCGGACATCGAGGTGGTGAGCGACGAACTGATCCTGTTCGATGCGCAGCGCTCCTGGGACCCGGATGACGACAGCTTCGTGATGACCATCGAGTCCGACCTGCTCGAGGAGCCGATTCTCGACGATGTCTCGCCTCACTTCTGGTACACTCGCTATGTTCCCGCCGGCCTGCACTCGCTGACGATCACGCTCACC
>CATMIM010000027.1 GCA_950068635.1 uncultured Candidatus Poseidoniales archaeon | reverse complement strand
AGACGACCTGTCCGGATGGAACAAATTCAGACGACAACGGAGATACCTGCGAAAACAATCTCTGAACTGTCCGGACTCACAAGAGTCCAGACTCCCGGACCTGGCCCAGAGTCTGCCAAGTTAGGGACTATCTATGCTCTTGCTCGAATTCCCAATCGAACTCACGGGACATGAACATCTCTTGCTCGCTGCTCAACCGCTTCTCCTCATCGAGTCGAGCCCTGCGCTCAAGCTCCTCCTTGAGCAACTGGTTCACCTGCTCCGCTATGGCAAGCAATCTACTGAGTAGCGCAGCGAAGGCCCCGTGGCCGCTTCTGTTATCTTCATCTTCCATGATTACATCCTCACCGGCGTACACGCTGGTGATCGATGCCTCTCACGTCACATGAACAACTCCGGAGATGGCCCCCCACCAGTGAGGGTACATAAACGGTCTCTTCGGTCTGACCACTGCTCCCCTCTGCTCATGCGGGAGGTGAACCTACAAACGTCTGCCAATGTCATTGTTGATATCCACCGGCCGCCCAGCCTACCCCATGCATCCGAGCATCAACGTCCTCGGGACCGAGCTCGAGCCCTGTTCGATGGACCCGCTCACCGGTTGGCATCGCGACGGCTGCTGCAACACAGACCAGACCGACCGCGGCCTGCACGTCGTCTGCTGCATCTTGACCGAGGATTTCCTCGAGTTCGCCCGCTCACAAGGAAACGATCTCATCACCCCTGCCCCCCAGCACAACTTCCCTGGCCTTGTCCCCGGAGACCGCTGGTGTGTCTGCGCGCAGACGTGGATGGACGCGACCGAGGAGGGGGTCGCCTGTCCAATTTCTCTGGAATGCACGCACGAGGAGGCGCTGGCGATCATACCCATCGATGTGCTGGAAGCGCATGGCGAGTGATGCCGTGAAGGCTGTGAGAGTGCCGAGAAATGGCTGACGAAGGGCCGACGAACCGACTTGCGGACTGCACCTCCCCCTACCTGCTGCAACACGCCTCGAACCCGGTGGCCTGGCAACCGTGGGATGATGACGCCATCGAACTCGCCCGCACCCTCGACCGGCCATTGCTGGTGTCCATCGGATACGCAGCCTGTCACTGGTGCCACGTGATGGAACACGAGTCGTTCGCTGACGAGGCGACGGCCGCGATGATGAACGAGCGATTGGTCTGCATCAAGGTCGACCGCGAGGAGCGCCCGGACGTCGATGCGCTCTACATGGCGGCCTGTCAGGCGCTCACCGGCGCGGGTGGCTGGCCGCTCAACGCGTTCGTCGACCCGAACACGCTGAAACCGTTCTTCGCCGGCACCTACTATCCACCCGACCAGCGTTATGGCCGGCCCTCCTGGACCCAGATCGTCACCGCGCTCAGCGACACCTGGAGGGACGAGCGAGACGACCTGCTGGCCAACGCCGAGCAGATCACGGACCATCTAGGCCAGATGGCGGCAGGTGGAGAAGCAGGCGAGCATGACCTGGAGGAACTGGTCGGGGCGGTCTCCGTGGCTTCCGTGCAGCACTCGCTGAAACTGTTCGATGCGCAGAACGGCGGATTCGGTGGCGCACCCAAGTTCCCGCACCCGATGGAACTTGAGGGTTTGCTCAGGAATGGCTCCGAGGAGGCGCAGAACGCGGTCGAGGTGTCTCTGCGCTACATGGCCGAGCGGGGCCTGTTCGACCATCTGGGCGGCGGCTGGCATCGCTACTGCGTCGATGCGCAGTGGGCCGTGCCGCACTTCGAGAAGATGCTCTATGACAATGCGCTCCTGCTGCCGATTCACGCCCGCGCGCTTCGAGAGGGAATCGGAGATTCTGCCCTGCACGAGCGAGTGATCCGACTGACCTTGGAATGGCTCGAGCGGGAGATGTTCGACCCTGACGGCGGCGTCTGGTCCACCCTCGATGCCGACTCCGACGACGGCACGGGGCACAAGGAGGAGGGCGCATTCTACGTCTGGAACCCGACAGAAGTCGAGGCTGCGCTCGGCGAGGAGGATGGTGCGCTGGCGTGCGCTCGCTGGACGGTCACCAAATCCGGAAATTTCGAGGAGAGCGGCAGCAGCGTGCTCGCGCTCGCTCCCGCGGAAGGGCTCACTGGAGAGGCCGAAGAGGAACTCCGACTCGCCCTCCTCGACGCGCGGGCCGAACGAGCCCGCCCGGGCACCGACGACAAGGTCCTGAGCGCATGGAACGGCATGCTGCTCGTCGCCCTCAGCGATCTCGCAGGCGAACGGGCGGAGAATGTCGGCGAGCACGTGGCGAAGGGTCTGCTCGCACGCTCGACCAAGCCCGACGGCTCGGTACTTCGCACCTGGCGCGGGGAGACCGACGGCGGCGCTGGCTTCCTCGACGACCATGCGTGGGCGGCGCTCGGACTGCTCCGCTGGGGACTGTTGACCGACGACGAGACCTGTATCGAGCGCGCATCAGCCATCACGAATCGTCTTCTGGAATCATTCTCAGATCCGGACGGAGGATTCTGGCTCGCCTCCGCCGACCACGAGGAACTCCCCGTCCGCCAGCGCTGCGAGAACGACTCCGCGGTGCCCGGTTCCACCGCGGTCGTCGTCCACCTGCTGGCGACCCATCTCGGTGCATGGCCCGCCCACCCAGATGCCGACTCATGGCGGGCTTCCGCCGAAGGCGCCATCCAACGACTCGGCGATTCGCTCATGCATCGCGGACCGGCATACTGGGCGCTGCTCAACGCCGCCGCTGACCTGCTCCAACCTTGGAGCGTGTGGCACATCCACCACGACGGAACCGAACCGGAGGCAGTGGAAAACCTCAGACAGAGCGAGGGGGAACGTCAACTCGTCATCTCCACTGAACGTGTGCAGGAGGAACGTGACCGCGGGGATGCACCTTGGATGGCGTGGCTGTGCGAGGGCATGACCTGCAAGGCCCCGATTACCGCGGAACCTGACCTCGTCTGGTGACCCATCCACACACGCCATGCCCAGACTCACAAGCGTCCGACCTGTGAGTATTAAATATCGCTGTCCGGCGGCGTGCACCTGATGGCCTCCACTGTGAGCTTTTCCGATCTCGGCGTCGAGCGTTGCCTAGTGCAAGCTCTCGACAATAAGGGTATCACGGAACCATTCGAGGTTCAACGAGAGGCTATCCCCGATGGCATGCTCGGGAGAGATGTCTGCTGCCGTGCTCCGACGGGCTCGGGAAAGACGCTTGCCTTCGGCCTACCACTACTCACTCGCTGCAGGCGCTCCCGCCCCAAACTGCCGACCTCCCTGATACTAACTCCAACGCGTGAGTTGGCCGTACAGATCTACTCCGTGCTCACTCCGCTCGCTGCGAAGGTCGATCTTAATGTTCTGGCGATCTACGGCGGCGCATCGTATAGAACGCAGATTCGCGCGCTCGAGCGCGGCGTAGACATCGTCGTCGCTTGCCCAGGTCGTCTGATCGACTTGATGCAGAAAGGTTCCCTCAGCCTAGAGGATGTTGACATAATCATCATCGATGAGGCTGACCGCATGGCGGACATGGGATTCATGAAGCCTGTTTGCGATATTCTCGACCGTTGCTATCCAGAGCGCCAGACAATCCTCTTCAGTGCGACACTGGATGATGAGGTGGACGACCTGGTAAGACGCTACCTCCATGACCCGGTAAAAATCGAGGTCGGACCAAAGGAGGTCAGCATGGACAACATGCAGCACCTCTTCTGGTTGATTCGAGGCCCGATGAAAACTAAAATCGCTACCGAGGCGGTCCGCAAATGCGGCCGCAGCATCGTCTTCTGTCGAACTAGAGCGGGAGTGGATCGTGTCGGTGAGGAATTCGAAGACAACGGTCTGAGTGCCGCCACCCTGCACGGCGGACTTTCACAGCGCGAGAGAGATAGAGCGATGAAGCGCTTCAAGGAGGGAGATTGCATCGCACTGATCGCCACCGATGTGGCGGCGAGAGGACTCGATGTAGAGGACGTCGCCAGCGTGATCCACTACGACCCACCCGAGAACGGCAAGGCGTACAAGCACCGTAGCGGACGTACGGCTCGCGCCGGCGCACAAGGTACCGTCATCTCGCTGGTGCAGAAACCTCAGAGAAAGGCATGTCAGCACATCCAAAGAGGGGCGGGCATCAACTACAGAATCACCCCACCAGATTTTTCCCAACTACCCGATATCGAAGTGGGTTTCTTTCCTCCACCTGATCCGAAGAGAAAGAATAGAAACCAATCCTCCAGACGTAACGGACAGCGAAACCACAACCGCCCGCAAAAAAACGGTGGGCAAAGGAATGGTAGGGGTAAGCGCGGTGGTCCTCATGGTAGAAATCAGCAAAATGGCAACCGTCGTAACGGTGGAACTCGGAACCACCGCGGCGGAAACCGCAGAGGCGGCAAGAAAAGTATGAAGCCGAACTTCCGCCGCTGAATGGAAATTCATCAGTTCGGACTCACAAGGATTCGTTTCGACGTTTGGATTTCCCGTTGGATATCAGGGAAACAAATAACTATCTCTGGATTCAAACTGATACCATGCAACCCGCCGCACTGAAACAAGTATCGAAAGCCACCCTAGCATGCATCCTGCTGCTCACCACAAGCCTCGCAGGCTGCCTGGGGGGGGATGATTGGAACACCATCGTAACGGTCCCCTCCGATGGAACATACGACGAACTCAACGAGACGATCGCTGAGCAGGATGACCAGATACAGGCGCTCCAAGCCGCGCTCACCGAAGCCCAGGAGCAACTCGCCTCACTACAGGCGAATCACGACGCTCTATCAGAGGAGCGTGATGCCCTCGCTGCCGACCTCGCAGCAGCGCAGGCCACCATAGCCTCGCTCGAAGCCGAGATCGCAGCACTTCAGAATCTGCTGGACTCTCTACAGGAAGATCTCACCGCCGCGCAGGCGCTGTTGGAGGCATCAGGGGACAACGAGTCGAACCTTGATGCCGAGGTAGCCGACCTCGAAGCCGAGATCGCCAGCCTCCAATCCCAACTCGCGGATGCCCAGGCCGATATCGCCGCCCTCAATGCATCCTTGAACGATAACGTCACCACCGTCGATGACCTGAGTGTCCAACTCGCACAGGCCGATGCCGACATCCTTCAACTCCAGTCGGACCTGGCGGGGATGAACGCGACTGTCGCTGCTCTCCAATCGGCCTACCTCGGAGTGCAATCCGGATGGAGCCATACCAACCAGACGATGGCCACACTGCTGTCCCATTCGATTGACCCCAGTTTGAGTCAGATCGGAGCCTGTCCCATTGACAATCCACCCGCGGTGGTCGTCGCGGGGTACGATGACGGCTCAGGCACCGGCACGGCCGGGGATGGGGTTCTGGAGGACTCTGAGATCTGGAACACCACGGCGATGTGCACCGGATACGTCGGGATGGTCAAGGACATCAAGAGCGGTGCGGGAAGCAGTTACGCAAAGTATCTGACAGCGGTCGGCAGCAGGATCTTCTTCATCGCCGAGGACGGTGTTCACGGGTGGGAACTGTGGACGAGCGACGGGACGAGCGCGGGCACGGCGTTGGTCAAGGACATCGGATTCGTAGACAGCAACCCTCACCAGCTGACCGCGGTCGGCAGCACGCTCTACTTCACCGCCGCCGACAGCACACACGGGCGCGAACTGTGGAAGAGCGACGGAACGAGCGCTGGGACTGTGATGGTCAAGGACATCGGCAACCCTAACTGTTCCTCATGCACCCCTAACAGCGCCTACCCTAGCAACTTCACTGTAATCGGGAACACGCTCTACTTTCAGGCCGATGATGGTGCTTGGTTTGGGGCACAACTGTGGAAGACAGACGGAACCAGTGCTGGCACCGTGATGCTGAGATCCCCCGGAATCACCCCACAAGAGCTGACAGCGATTGGGACCATTCTCTACTTCACTAATCACGACCCCATCTATGGGAGAGAACTGTGGTGGTTCGATACCACGGCATGAACCCCAGCGTCGGAGATGGTGGTGAATCCACAAGGACCCATTCGAGTTCGCCCCTAGTGTGCGATTCGTGCGAGCGTGAGTTGAAAGCAGTCAGGCGGGTGCCGCGAGCCTGAGGGAGAGTGATGACGCTGGACCTGGAGGCGATTCGGGCGGATTTCCCGATCCTGTCGCGCGTCTTCCCATCTGGGCATCCGTTGGTCTATCTGGACAACGCCGCCACCACCCAGAAGCCGCGTCAGGTCATCCAGGCGATGACCGATTACTACGAGCAGCACAACTCGAACGTGCACCGCGCCGTGCACACCCTCGCCGCCGAAGCGACGGCCGCCTACGAGGAGGCGAGGATCACCATCTCCGACTGGTTCGGGCTCGAACCGCACCGGCTGCTCTACACCAGCGGCACCACCGAGGCGATCAACCTGTGCGCGCACGCGTGGGGCCGCTCGAATCTCGAGAAAGGCGACGTCGTGCTGCTCACCGAGATGGAACACCACTCGGATCTCATCCCGTGGCAGATGCTGGCAAAAGACATCGGCGTCGAACTGCGCTTCGTGCCCGTGGACCCTGAGACATACACGCTGGACATGGACGCCTTCGAGGCGACCATCGGCGAGGCGAAGTTCGTCGGCTGCGTGCACACCAGCAACGTGCTCGGCGTGCGCAATCCGGTCGAGCGCATCATCGAGCTGGCCAAGACCCGCGGCAACGGCGGCGACGGCGCTGTCGTCCTGCTCGACTCGGCCCAGGCCGTCGCCCACGACCGCCTCGGCTTCGATGCCATGGGCGTCGATTTCGCTGCCTGCTCGGCGCACAAGATGTGCGGACCCACAGGCATGGGCGCGCTGCTGGTATCAGAGGACAGAATCGGCGAGATGACTCACTTCCTCGGCGGCGGCGACATGATCGAGGAGGCGTGGCTCGACCATGCCACCTACCAGCCACCTCCCCACAGGTTCGAGGCTGGCACGCCCAAGATCGCTGAAGCGATCGGCTGGGCGGCGGCGATCGACTGGCTCTCCCAGTTCGACATGCAGGAGGTGAGTGCCCACATCCTCGGCCTGGCCAGGCACACGGCTGCGGAACTCAAGCAGATCGAGGGAATCACCGTCTACGGCGACCATGAGGGTGACCTCGGCTCGGGAGCTGTCTCATTCCTGCACGACACACTGCATTCGGAGGACCTCGCCCACTTCCTCGACGCAGGTGGGTTCGCGGTGCGCACCGGCCACCATTGCGCCCAACCACTGATGCGGCGACTCGGAATCTCGGCGACCAACCGCGCCTCGTTCTACCTCTACAACACGATGGAGGAGGCAGACGCCTTCGTCACACATTTGAAGGGGGTCATCGACCGGTTGTCGTGAGGTGAGCGCATGGATTGGGGAGAGGGAAACTGGCCGGCTTCTCTACAGGAGGTCATCGACGAGTTCAGCGACGTCTTCGATGCGATGGAGCGCTACGAGATGCTGTTCGATTTCGCAAGCGAATGCACCCCTCTTCCGATGGAGGAATGGTGTGAGGACACCCGCGTTCACGGCTGTCAATCCGAGGCACACGTCCTCTGTTCACTAGATGACGACGGCAGGTTCCAGATGATCGGTTCCGCCGACGCCCAGATCGTCCAAGGGCTGATGGCGGTCGCCCAGAAAGCGATCAACGGACTACCCCCCGAGGAGGTCTCCACCTTCCCGGTGACCTTCACTCGCGAGCTCGGATTGCACGACTCACTCTCACCTAATCGGGCAAACGGCTTCCTCAACATGTTCACACGTGTGCGCCAAGAGGCGCGGAAACTGGCTCAGGGGGCGGCATGATGGATGCGGAGGCGATGCAGGAAGCGGTGCTCGAAGCCTGCGCAGAGGTGGAGGACCCTGAAATGCAGCTGGGATTAGTCGATCTAGGGCTCATCTATGGGGTCCGTGCCGAGGAGAAAGAAGGTGGAATCCACGTCGAGATCGACATGACGCTCACCTCTCCCGGCTGTCCGGTGGGGCCCGAACTGATGGCGAGCATACACCGAGCGGCGCTCGCCACCGAAGGAGTTGACACCGTCCACGTCAACCTGGTCTGGACTCCTCGCTGGGACCCGCGGGTGCATGCCAGCGAAGACGCTCAGATGGATATGGGCATCTTCTGAGGTGGCCCGATGGGCGCGCTTGAATTCGCGAAGAAATGGTTCGGGTTCAACGGCTGGAAGGAACTCTCAACCAGCAAGCGAGTCGGCACACAGATCCTCTACCGGGTAGCGTTCGTCGCCGGTCTTGCAGTGTTCATCATGCTCTACGTGTTCGTTGCGGGAGAAGATCCTCAACTTCCGGGACTCTGCGGGATGGCGGCCATCTGGTTCCTCATCTTCCAGTTCTTCGTCAACCTCATCTTCGTCAACAGTTCGTGACCTGCCGAACATCTTCTGAGAATCGATTCAGCGGCCGAAGAACTTCTTCTTGGTCTCCTTCTTGATCTGGTCCTTGACGATCTCGGTGGCTTTCTTCTCGACTGCTGCCATCGCCTTCTGGCTGACTTCGTCGACCTTCTCAGCAACGGCATCCGTGTCCGGTTTGGCCACACTGGCGATCGCCCCAGCCGCCTTCTTCTTGATCGCGGCCTTCCCGATTCCTCCGACCTTTCCAGCAGCCTTCGACAGACGACCCGGTTTCTTCTCGCTCATGTGACTCCCCCGATGGTTGGAGTGTGTCATATTTCAGGTGTTGCTCAGTCTTCACACGCTATCAAGCAGTAATTTTCGGGCATAGGCCACCGATGATGACTGAACGGCCCCGCCATTCTTTCGTTAATATACCCACAGTAGCGCGATGGATGCTTGAGCTCATGGAACTGGTGCCTGGGATATTTCGCTCACGCTTGGATGGGCCCAACCTGAGAGCCCTCGAACTGCTCGAGAAAGGGGTGGCGACCTCGGAGCATTTCGAGCATCTGGGTGTGGGTAAGGTAATCACTCGCCGGGGCTC
>CATMIM010000026.1 GCA_950068635.1 uncultured Candidatus Poseidoniales archaeon | reverse complement strand
GTCGAACTTCCCCCGCCCACCAGCCTCCGCTGGTGCAGTTCGATTCCGGTTCCTTGCGTCCCCTTCTTCTCCCTGCTGAGGTTCAGGTCGGTTCCTTCTGTTCCTTCTGTTCCCTTCCGGTTCCTTTCGGTTCCTTCTGTTCCCTTCTGGTTCGTCGAGTTCTTCGCTTCCCCCCACCGGATCGGATTTCCTGGCCTTTCGACCGATTCCTCTTCACCGGTTCGGGTCAGCTCCCCCTCCGACCGAGATCGAAGGGTTCGCCTTCCCTGACGCAGTTTCTCTCACTTTGCCGAAGCGCAGTTCGTTCCCCTGCCACAGGTGGCTTCGTTCCGCCTGACGGTTTCACTCAGCCCTCTCCACGTCTCGTTCCAGCGGCTTCCCTCGTTCCGATCGTCCCCTGTTCAGGGGTGGTTCGGTCGCCTTGCGGTTCCCTCCCCCACCCTTCACGGGTTCCGGCCGATGCGTGTTCCATCACCTTCACTCGTCGCAGTGAGTGGTTCGCTTTCCCTCTCTTGCGATCGGTTCCGCTCACCTGAACCTGATTGCCTGGGTCGGCTCTCCCGAAGGTCGGCTCCCCCCTGCGACCAGGCTGACGACCGCCGAAACGGCCATCAATTCCTGCGTGACCTTCGAACTCTCGACCGAAGTCGATTCCTCTCCAGTCATCACCCCTGCGATCTCTCACAGAGGCAGCCGACTTTCGCCCCCGAAGGGCCCACGCCGGCAGCTGGGCGTAGGGTCGGCCGAGGCCTCCCCCATCACTCTCCAAGAGCGACAAGCCCCCCTCAGGGGTATCCGACTGATAAATGTTTCTGAATATTGGGGGTGTTTGCAGCCGAAAACGCTGGCCCAAACCATTATTTCCACTGGAGATTGATGCAATATTAATTGATTAAATATCTTCTATCGAGTAATCTCGTGAAGGTGGGGTGACAGAACTCACTCATCCGCGCAGCGCGCGCAGACGCTCCTGCATCTCATGGCGGCGAGATGATCCTTCATCGTCATCTAATTGAGTGGCTTTCGGCTCCTGTTCAAGGCGGCGCTCGAGCAACTCCTGGCGCAGCAGGTGTACGCTGCCGTCGTCGGTGCCGATGGCGATGCGATCGTCGCGAGCATCGAGCGAGCGGACACGGAATCCGGGGTCCAAGGTAGCGAATAGGGAGCCGTCGTCAGCCGAGCGGACCTCGATGGTCGCGCGCAGCCCGTCCCAGGTCGCTGCCCATACGGATACCGAACCGGCGAGCTCGAATCCGAGCACGAGATCGTCGACCGGACCAGCGACATCGACCTCCCAGCGAGCATTAGGGCAGCCCTCACTGATCTCGAAGCCGCGCAGCACGGCGCCACCACCACCCGTGACAGCATGCTGCGGGCCGCAGTCCATCTGGATCACGCTGTCATCGCTGCCCACCGGGAACACCTCGAGTTCCATGCCATCCGGATGAAGCACAGAGAAGTCCCCACTGGCATGGCCGAACATGGTCTGTGATTCTCCTGTGACACCACACAGGATCGGATCGTCGGGCGCGTGAGGGAGATGCTGACAATCGTCATCGGTCTGGTGAATCAACCCGCAGCGAGGGCGACCCAACCCCATGGTCGCGGCCGCATCTGCATCGAGGATGAGATGCCACGGTCGCTCCTCGAAGATGTCAGAGCGCAGCAGTTCTCCATCAGCATCGAACCTCCAGCAGGTCGATTCGATGAAATCGTTGTAGTCAATCTCGTAGACCGATGACGTGGCTACCACGCGCGAGCCGTCATCCCTGCAGGCGACCAGATCGGCCGAGCCCTCGAGCTTGAATCGCCAGCGCTCCTCGCCGGTGGCAGCATCCAGGATGACCAGATCGGAGCCGGCGGTGGCGCAGATGAACGGCGCGCGCTCGCCATCCGGACCGATCGCATCCCGGGCCCCGGCCATCCATTCTACCCGGTCCTCGGTGTCCGCCTTCCAGCACTCGTCGCCATCACCGTCCCAGGCGACCAGATGGCCGTCCCAGTCACCGGCGTAGACCCGCACCCGACCGAGCAGCACCGAGGAGGCTGCACGCGGCATGTGACGGGTGAACCACGACACCTCGGACAGCGAGCGGGGCACAGTCGGGTCGGCCACGGACCGCACAACCGCGGTGGCTGCCTTTTGCCCTTCTCCCGGAGCGAGCGACGTGGATTCGACAGGTTATTCGCTGACAGCGGGGGCTCACGACGTGATGGGTGCACGCAAGGTGGGCGGGGCTGTGCTCGCTGTGCTAGCCTGCCCCTGTCATCTCCCGATCTACCTGCTCGCGCTGGGAGCGTTCGGCGTCGGCGGTGCCGCCGTCATCGGCTACCTGCTGCCCGCACTCGCCATAGGCTTCACCGCCGGACTCGCGATCCTGCTGTGGCCGGACAGGTCAGGCGGCAAGGTCGACCTCGCCTGTTGCGCTGATGATGCGAAGTCGGTTCCAGGCATGGGCGGGGCGGCTCAGGCTGATACGCCGTAGAGAGCACCGATCTTGTCGGCCAGATAGGCGACGAACGCATCCGGTTTCGGCTGCTCACCGGTCGCCTCCTCGATGTGGTCGGCGGGCTCCAGGATGCTCCCCCTCGCGTGCACGTGCGTGCGCATCCAGTTCAGCAGAGGCTCGAAGTCACCCTGTCTCACCTGCTCGTCGATGTCGCCGATGTCCTTCTCAGCCGCTTGGAGCAACTGGGCGGAGTAGAGGTTGCCCAGAGTGTAGGTGGGGAAGTATCCGAAGGCGCCCATCGACCAGTGGACGTCCTGCAGCACGCCCTCAGTGCGGGTGGGTGAACGGATGCCGAGGAAGCGCTCGTACATGTCGTCCCAGGCGTCAGGAAGGTCGTCCACCTCCAACTCGCCGTTGATGAGCAGCTTCTCCACCTCGTAGCGGATCATGACGTGCAGGTTGTAGGTCGCCTCGTCCGCCTCGACGCGGATCAGGCTCGGCTCGACCTGGTTGACCGCCTGCCACAGCATCTCGGGGGTGACACCCTCGAAGTTGGCCGGGAAGTGCTCCTGCCACAGCGGGAACGACCACTCGCAGAACGCCAAGGAGCGGCCGACCTGATTCTCCCACAACCGACTCTGGCTCTCATGGATTCCCAGACCATTCGCCTCCCCCACGGGCTGGAAGTCCAGATCGCGCGGCCTGCCCTGCTCGTAGAGCGCGTGCCCGGTCTCGTGCATGGTGCCGAAGATGGCCCCGTAGGGCTCCTTCTCGTCGTAGCGGGTGGTCCAGCGGACGTCGTCGGGGTTGGAGCCGCCGCAGAAGGGATGAGTGGACTCATCACGGCGACCGGCATCGAAGTCGAATCCGATCGCCTCTGAGATCGCCTGACTGAGCGCCTCTTGGGAGGCCTTGGGCCACGGGTGCGAGTGAACCCAGGAGCAGTCGGGCTTGTCCTCGAGTTCGGAGACCGCCTTGATCAGCGGGACGGAGGATTCGCGCAGACCGGCGAACAGCGGGTCGAGCTTGGCGACCGTGAGGCCGGACTCGTAGAGGTCCAGCAGCGCGTCGTAGGGATTGTCCTCGTAGCCGAGGTAGCCGGCCAGCTCGCGGGACATGTCGATCATCTTGGCAAGGTCGTCGCGGAAGATGGAGAAGTCGTCCTTCTCGCGAGCCTCGGTCCAGGTGACTATGCTCTTCGACCTGTGGCGAGCGAACTCCTCGACGAACTCGGGCGGCTTCTTGGTCGCCTTGTCGTAGGAGTCGCGGATGATGCGCAGATTTCCCTGCTCGACCTCGCTGCCGTTCGCCTCCGACTCGGCTGCCGCCAGCAGTTCACCGACCTCGGGTGCGGTCATGCGCGCATGGCCTTCCTTGGAGATCCACGCCATCTGCTCAGCGCGCAGCTTCGCCGCCTTGGGAGGCATCATGACCTCCTGGTCCCAGCCGAGCAGACCGCCGATCTGTCCGATGACGTCGAGTTCGCGCATGCGCTCCATCAGGGCGTCGTATGCTTCTCCCATGGGCGCCCGAATGTGGCTTCCGCCTCAAACCCTACGATAGGTGAATCCCCATCGAATACGCCTTCCTGAATGGATTATTACCGAGAGCGCCGCATCGCCCGCCATGCGACTGATGACCATCATCTCCGGAGTCATCCTCGTGGTGGCCGCCTACTTCGGCGGCTTCGTGGGCCTCTCGGGCGAGGGCACCCAAGAGATCGACGTCCCGTCCTGCTCAATCGGCCTTGATGGCTTCGACATCTGCGACAAGTCGGCGATGCTCGAGCAGAACGTGCCGATACCCGACTACGTCAGCCAGATCGTGGCGGTACGGATCAATGTGGAGTGGGACCAGCCGGACGCCTGGATTGGGATTGTCGCGGCGAGCGAGGCTGACAAGTGCACGAACACCGGAGACGGATACCTGCTGTGCGACACCGAAGATCTGGACATCATGGTGGGAGGGCCTGACAGCACCGGACACTTCGATTGGCCGATCTCCGGGGGTGACTACCGCTTCGTGGCGGGGAACAGCCTCGAGGGCTCCGCGCAGTCGACTCAGGTGAGTTACGAGTACCGAGCGACCCTGACCCAGACGCTCACCTACGGCATCGCGCTCGTGGGGATCGCGTTGGCGACCTATGGCGCGATCAGGGATTGACATCCGGCGGAATCGAACTGGAATCGGTTGGCCGTCATCGGCCGAACTCACCCGTCCTCACTGTCAGCGTAATCCCGCTTGGCCTGCAGGAAGGCCACGAGGGCATCGATGTCCTCGAACTCGATCGTGACCACGCTGATGTGCTCGCAATCCTGGCAGATGAAGCGCTTGCCCGTCTCATATCCCATGTAAGGCGCGATGCGGGGGCTGTAGCAGTTCGAGCATACCTCGACGCTCACCTCTCACACCCGCCCTCAGACTCCCAGCCAGCCCTTGAGGCCGAGCCCGATCATGAAGGAAATCAGGCTCACCGCCACCAGGATCCCCGCCATCTCGGAGAAGCGGCGACGGAACGACTCCTCCTCGACCACCGAGATGTAGAAGTTGAACAGCGCCACGATCACGAGCCCGATGATGAAGGTGCAGGCGAGCGCCTGCAAGTGCGGCTCGAGGCCGTAGACCACGGGGCTGTCGGCGTTGAGGACCAAGTATGGCATGACCAACAGGAAGACAGTGAGGATGTAGGAGAGCCAGGTGAAGAAGGCGGCCATGAGCGGTGATTCGGTCTTCTTCTCGGTTCGCGATGACAGGTACTGCGAGGCACCCATGCTGAACGAGGCGGCGATTCCGGTGACCAACCCTGCGAGCGCCACGACAGTGACCGACCCCAGCGCGAACGTCAGACCAGCCAGCGCACCCGTGAGTTCGATCAGAGCGTCGGACATCCCGAGCACGACGCTGCCGATGTACTTCAGCCGGTCCTCGTGCAACATCCCGACCAAGCGTGCCTCATGCGATTCCTCGTCGTCAGCGAGTTCATGCAACCCGAGTTCGCGATACTCCGCGGCGGCATCCTGCTCCGCCAACTCCAGCATCTTGACGGCGAAGGTCAGGCCCAGCAGCCACGACAACTTCGTGTGGAACCATACCTTCCACATGTTCGGCTTCACCTCCGCGTTCGTCTGCTCTGCCAGAATCCCCTGATGGCGCACCTCCTCGGCCGCGATCTGCTCCAGCACCTTGCGGTTGTCCGCATTCTTCTCACGCAACGCCAGTCGTCGGTAGACCTCCGCCTCGGTCGCCTCCATCTTCTGGAGTCGCAGCAGGCGTTGGTGACGGGACTCGGCCATCTCGACGAACTCGGCGCGGGGGGGTCAATAACCCGACGGGCGCGCTTGCGTCAGCATGAAGTGAACCTGATGTCACGCCTGAGGACGAGGGGTGGCGATGTCCGATGTCCTTGACGCCGAGATCGTCTCTGTCGAGGTCGATGCAGCGAGCGAGCGGCGCGAGAGGCGGCAACTGAACATCGCTCTGGGTGCGACCGGCGGCTTCGTCGTGCTGATGATGGTGCTCGCCAGCGTGCTGCCAGGTTCAGCCTTCGGCAACCTCGATGATGACTCCTCCTCGAAACACTGGTTGCCGCCCGTGTGGGCGCGTGCCAACCTCGAATATGGCGTGGACGACGTGTTCAGTCGGGTCTCATGGAACGGGACGTGGGAGGTGGATGCGGTGCGCTCGGTGTTCGTCGACGTGCCCGACATCGTGCTCAGCGACGGCGGTGCAGGGGCGAGCGGCAACGCACAGGTGCACCTCGGGCTCTGGCTTCCGGTGATCGAAGGCTGTGACTGGGATACGCTCGCCTCCAACGACACGCTCGCCGCCGACGGAGTCACCGTCTGCTCGGTTCCCGTCATCGCCGAGATCGGCCCCTACTACGGGGACGGAGACGTCGATGCGCTGACACCCGCCAACCGACTTGGACGCTTCCTCATCGAGAACTTCGTCCCCCATGGGTATGGGGTTGCGCAAGTCTCTGTGTTCGGCACCGGTGAGGCGAACCACTGCATGGACCTGATGGGGCTCGACGAGCAGCTCGGAATCCACGCCGCGGTCGAATGGCTCGGAAAGGCTGCGTGGTCCAACGGTCGCGTCGGTGTCATCGGCAAGTCGTACGACGGCAGCACGCCCTGGGAGGCGGCGGCGATGGGCTCGGAGCATCTGGCGACCATCGTCCCGATGTCCGGCCTGATCGGCGTGCACGACCTGATGTGGCGCAACGGCAGCATGGAAGCGCGTGGCGCGATCATGCACAACGGCGTCTACGGCTCCTTCGGGGTCGACGGAGATGGCGGCGACTGGCAGAACGTGTGCGAGGGCTATCTGGAGGGATACTACGCGGGACCGGCGGCGTATCTCACGGGCGACGACCTGTCGTGGACAGGTTCGGACTACTGGGAGGAGCGCCATTTCTTCACACGCGCACTGGAGAATTATGACGGCTCTGTGTACATCATCCACGGCATGCAGGATTGGAACGTCGACCCGCACATGGCCTTCCCGACACACAACATCCTGCTCGAGAACGGATTCGATGTCAAGGGATTGTACGGCCAATGGGGCCACGACTACCCCGACCGCAACTCCTCGCACGACGGCGGACCCCTCTATCCGTTCACCATGCGCTGGGACTGGGCTGACGACCTGCTCGAATGGTTCGACTACTACCTGCGTGATCTGGGGCCTCCTCCACTCCTCCATGCCGAGATCCAGGACAACAGGGGTGGCTGGCGCACGGAGAGCGCCTATCCTCCGGTTGACATCGAATGGGTCGAGCTCGGACTCGACCAGTTCAACCTGCTCTCAGGTAGCACTTTGGTCACTCCCACGTCCCAATTGGAAATTGAAAGTGAGCAATTGGAGAATGACTTGCGAATCGTGGGCAATCCGACGCTGCACATCCAAGCCACCATCTCGCTCTGGGCGACCTCTGGGCACCTGTTCGCGGAGTTGACTCTGGGCTCGACGGGCGAGCACCTCGGACATGCGGTGATGGACCTGCGCTTCGCTGACGGAGGCAAGCAGGGGCGGACGCTCGCTCCGGGCGAGACGGTGACCGCGATGATGGAGTTCTTCGGCATGGATGTGCTCGTTCCGGCGGGTGACACGCTCGTCCTGCGCATCTCGCAGACCGGGCGCGATTACACTCCGAGCGTCGTGTCGATCCAGCCGGTGACGGTGTCGCTGACCGCGGATTCGGTGCTCGGCCTGTCGGTCGTGAACCGCACCTGCGCCGACCTGTTCATGCCGCCGATGATGCCTGACGAGTATCCCCAGTGTGCTACCGACGAATGAGGCGGCTGGAATCGTCGACAACATCCCGCGAGCGACCCATCAAAAGAGACACCTGACTCGCCGCGCCATGACCGAGCAGCAGACCGACGAACAGCAGCCTGCCTCTGGACCTCAGCAGGAGAAGGTGCCCGGTGCCGTGGTGGACGGGAAAGCGACGCTCTACTGCTTCGAGACCTGCCCGTTCTGCTGGAAGGTCAGGAGTCTGCTATCCTGGAAGGGAGTGGCGCACTCCAAGGTCGAGGTCGACCCGATGAAGAAGGCTGAACTCGATTTCTCCGAATGGAAAGCCGTCCCTGTATTCGTCGAGTCAGATGGCACGCAGGTCAACGATTCCAATGACATCCTGCACTGGGTGAACTCCCACCATCAGGGTGGCGAGAAATTTCCCGAAGCAGGTGAGGATGCCAACCAGGACAAGTGGATGGAATTCTCCAACGAGGTGCTCGGCAAGTCGATCGTGCCGGTCATCTACCGCACCTACGGCTCCAGCCTGCGCGCGCTCGACTACGTCACCAAGGTGGACAACTTCGGCCGCTGGCAGGCGTGGAAGGCGAAGTGGATCGGCGCGGTCGTGATGCGTCTGGTGGCGAGGAGTCGCGCCAAGAAGTGGGAGCGGGGCCCCGAAGCGAACCTCGCCCACCAACTCGACGAGTTGTCCACCGGCCTGTCAGGCGACTTCCTCGGTGGCGATTCTCCGGACGGAGGCGACTTCTCCAACTACGGCATCCTGCGCTCGATGCAGGGGCTGCGCGGCTTCGACATCGTCGAAGGGCACTCCGTCGTCGGAGCGTGGTATGCGCGCATGCAGAGCACGACCGGCCTGTGAAGCAAGAGCGTCGATGAGAGAGACTGGTCTGACTGACCTTGAGTTCCCTCACGGGTCGGTCGGACCCTTGGGCAGTGCGATCGTCAGCAGGCCGGCGATGAGCCCGGTGCAGCAGGCGGTGCCGAACGGGCCTTGGGTCAGAAAGCAAAGCACTGCGGCGGTGCGCAGCATGCCTGCGCTCGAGTCACGCCATCCGAGCAATGTGGCCACGAGCCCGATGAGCGCCAGACCAGAGAAGCCTACGCCGACCATGATGTACATGCCCGCAGCCGACTCATCGTAGAGCATCGTATCGTTTTCCGCCTCTTCCGGTCTGTAGTTGAGGAACGATCCGTCCTCACTCTCTGCCGCGAATGTG
>CATMIM010000025.1 GCA_950068635.1 uncultured Candidatus Poseidoniales archaeon | reverse complement strand
CTTGCTCTCCCCTAGAGTGGAGGCGCTGACGAAGGTGCTTAGTGCGGTGGGCCCCTCTAAGCCGACCACCAACCTCTGGGGAGAGCGGTGGGCCAAGATGGGGACCAACTGTATGAGCAACGCAATAGCCGGATTCACCGGTCTGACCTCGGCCGAGATCAGGGAGTATCCCGAGATTCGGGCGATCTCGATTCAGGTCACCGCCGAGCTAATCAACGTAACCAACGCGCTCGGAGTAGTCGTCGAACCGATCTCCGGAATCCCCGATGAAGATGCGATGCTCTCCGGCTGGCAGGACGCTGGGATACCCCCGAGCCACAGGCTGCAGGCACGCAGGCCTGAGGCGTGGTCCCCGTCCGCGCACACCGTGGTCTGCCTGGACTGGGCCGTGCAAGGACTCGCCGAACACTGCGTCCGGCGCTGGCTTGTGCTCGACGCAGAAGGGATGCCGGTCCTGAACCAACCTGAAAGGCCCTGGACGGCGTTGGAAGACCTGCACACGTGCCAGCCGAGCGATGAGGATGAAGAGGAGCTGGAGGTGACGCTCGACCGGCTGCACGGATGGCTGCTAGATGACGAGCGTGCGCGGCTCGGACCGCTGCTCGATGAACTGCGGCACAACGTGCAGCAGGCGTGGATGGGCAGAATCGAGAGGGAGCGGTACCAGGTGCAGCAGGCACGCTGGCGCGAGTTCCATCAGGACAGGCCGGTCGATGTGCGCTGGCTGCGCATGAAGGAGGGGATGATCAGCCGGTTGAGGACTGAACTCGACGACCGCATCGAACGGCTCGACCGGGTGCGCGAGGGACTCCAAGCCGAACTGTCAGCGCGCATCGTAGTCAAACTGGAACCTTGACCGACTCAGTCGAAGGGCTGGGTCATTCCTCTTCGCCTTCAGGGTCGTGCTCGCGCATCGCTTCCCGCAGCGCAGGCGCGTGCGGACCGAGTGACTCGACTGTCCTGCCCTCGGGTTTCAGCGCCCGGGCGAGCTCCATGCGCGTACGCGTGTCGATTCTCACGTCGAATCCCTCCAGGCTGTTGCCGATGTGATGCTGCAGCCTGCCTCCGGTGCGGTCCCAGTCCATCAGCAGGATGATCGCATCGCCGTTGTCGACCTGGTTGCGCGTGCCGTAGGTCTCGTAGAGATGAGCCGCCAGACGTTCCCGGTCCCAACCGCGGTTCACCCGCTCCACAGGCCCGGTGAATCCGAGTCTCCTGAGCGCCACCTCGTCCTTCTTTCCCTCGATGAGAACTGGGCAGGCTGCACCTCCATCACCGACTGGGCGGTTGCGCTGACGAGCCTCTCCCAACGCCCGACCGGCCACCTTGAACCGCACCTCCCGGTCGGGTGGACCTGCCGCCTTCGCCCGTTCGTTCATCCAGTCGTCTGACGCCATCGCTCACCCCTCCAAAGCCGCGCTGAGAATGTTCAGTACCGCAACTCTGCTCGCTCCTTCGATGCGGACGCGCTTTCGCCGGCTGTGCTCTCCCTTCACGAGTGCGACTGTCGCCTCGGTGTCGACGAGTGCTGCGGTCAGCAGGTCGCACACCGCCTTGTTGGCAGCGCCCTTTCGCGGCCGGGCGCACACCGCCACCTGCAGCGTGTTGCGCCACGTGTTGAGTCCGACCACAGCATCACGCGATGATCCGGGAGTCACCTCGATGGCGAGCAGCAGGCTGCCGTCGGGCTCCTCTGAGAGCACCTCGTCCCACTCTTCCACGCTGGGCGCAGCCGGTCCACAGCCATCAGCGGAGCGGTCAATCCAGTGAGTGTCCGCCTTCCTCGAGTTGCTCATCGATGACGCGGTAGAGTTCCTCGCGGCGCACCGGCTTGGGGACGAACGCGTCGCAGCCGGCCTCGAGCGCCTTGCGGCGGTCCTCCGGCGAGGAGAAGGCGGTCACCGCGATGATGCGGCTGTCGCGCACGAGCGGGTGGTCGCGTATTTTGGCGGTGAGCTGCAGTCCATCTGTCCACGGCAGCTGGATGTCCATGAAGATCAGTTCGTAATGACCGTCCTGCAGCGCCTCGAACGCCTGGTTCGCATCCTCGGCGATGGTGACATCCTCGATTCCCTTTCCGGCGAGCAACGCCTGCATCAGGCGGATGTTCACGTCGTTGTCCTCGACCACCAGTGCGCGCATCTCTCTCGGGGCAGGATTCGAGCCGCTCCAATTCAACCCTTTGCATCAGCGGGTGGGATATGACAGCACTGAAAGCACGTTCAGCCCATCTCGGACACGGGTGCTGTCGACGTGATTCACAGCACCCCATAGGGGTGCTTGCCAACGCTTAAACACGGACCGCATAACGAGCGGCCGCTGAGGGTGCGTCATGGAGTTCGGGGGCGACATCTTCCAAGACCTCTACATCGAATTCATGTTCTGGTCGGTCATCGTCGGCGTCATCACATTCGTCTGGATGATTCACCACTCGTTCGTCTATCGCACATCCGACGGCGACCTGTCCGGCAAGCGCCTCCACCTGCGCACGCAACTCGACTCGCTGCGCCACGAGATGAAGCGAGCGGGCATGGATATGGAGTTCGAGATCGAGGAGGAGGAGGACGAACGGGCGTGGCCGAATGTGGACAACATCAAGGTCGGTGTTTTCCCAAAGGAGAACGACAACCTGAAACTCGAACTCATCTGGACGATCATTCCCTTCATCCTCATCTGCTACCTCTGTTGGATCTCCTGGGCTCCGACCGACGCCATCTGGCCATCCGCCTACGAGTTGGAGGACGCTCACGAGGTAGGGGTGACGGGCCAGCAGTGGTTCTGGGACTTCGATTGCAAGGGGCTGACCTCCGACTTGTGCGATGTGGGTGTTGACAGCGAAACCGGTCTGACCGTTCTGAGTCTGAAACTGGACGAGACCTATATCCTGAACCTCTCTTCGAGAGATGTGCTGCACGCGCCGAAGATCGTGCAGTATGGACTCACGGAAGATGCCGTGCCGGGGATGTACACCACGATCGTCTTCACGCCTTATGAGACGGGCAAGTACTTCCTCGACTGCGCCGAGTACTGTGGGGACGACCACGCCTACATGACGGCGATCATCGAGATACACACTTAGGGGGAAATGAGGATGCAGGTGCGCAACGTCTGGACCGTCCGTGCGATGGTGATCGTGGCGGTGCTGTTCGCCGCGCTGATGTTCTCCCCCGAGCACGACGCACGCCCGACGGGAATCAGCAGCGTGGACTCCGGATGTTCCTGCCACTCCCAGACCCCGAGCAGTGAAGTGGTCGCGAGCATCACGCTGGCGAACGGCTCGGCGCTGCCGGAGAACTACGAACCGGGCGCCACCTACGCCCTGCTCATCTCGTTCAGCGGCGGACCAGCCGAGGACAACAATCCGGAGCGGGTGAACACTGGTGGATTCAACCTCGTTGCGAGCAAGGGAACTCTGACCCCGATAGACAACACGACACAGATCTTGGCGGGTGAACTCACCCACACAGATGCGGGCAACGACCAGCAGGCGTGGAATGCCAACTGGACGGCGCCCACCAGCGGTTCGGCAGTGCTGCGACTGATGACCAACTCGGTCAACGGTGACAACTCGGCTAGCAGTGACGACCAGTGGAACACGGTCAGTTACACGGTCTCGGGCGCGGGCGGCGAGGCACCGACGATGAAGGCGAACGGCCTGACCGTGCTGTTCAGCGGCATCCTGCTGACAGCCATCCTGTTCGCCATCGCCCTCACTTACGTCTTCTACGTGCGCGACCCGGAGTCGTTCTCGTGGGCGCGCTTCAAGCCGTGGATCACCCACTGGCTGACCTCGACGGACCACAAGAGCGTCGGTACGCTCTACTTCGTCTCGGGGCTGTTCTTCCTCGGTGTCGGCGGCATCCTGGCGATGATGATACGGATCCAGTTGTCCTCGCCGGGCAACGACTTCCTCACCAAGGACGAGTACAACTCGTTCTTCACCCTGCACGGAACGGTGATGATCTTCCTGGCGGCGATGCCGCTCATAAACGGCTTCGCCAACTGGATCGTGCCACTCCAGATCGGTGCCAAGGACCTCTGCTTCCCACGACTCAACGCGATGTCGTTCTGGCTGCAGCCTGTCGGTGCCATCCTGTTGCTGTCAGGCATGTTCAGCGGCATGGGTGCGGATGTCGGCTGGACCGGCTACCAGCCGATCACGTCCACGACGGACCATTACGGAGCGACCTTCTGGCTCGCCGGACAGGTCCTGCTGGTCGCCTCGTCGACCTTGACGGGAATCAACTTCATCGTGACGATCGCGACGATGCGGGCTCCGGGGATGGGCTGGATGCAGATGCCGCTGTTCACCTGGTCGATCCTCGTGTCGGTGATGATGCTGTTCATCTCCATCCCGACGTTCGGCATCGGGCTGATCGAAGCCTATCTCGATCGAACCATCTCGACGACGTTCTACAACACCGCAGCCGGAGGTGATCCGCTGCTGTGGAGCCACCTGTTCTGGTACTTCGGCCACCCTGAGGTGTACGTGGTGGTCGTACCCGCCTTCGGAGTCATATCCGAAGTGATCGCGACGAGCGCTCGGCGGACGATCTTCGGCTACCGCTCGATGGTCTACGCGCTGGCAGGAATCGGATTCGTCGCCTTCATCGTCTACGGACACCACATGCTCACCAGCGGGATGTCGCCGCTGCTCCGCTTCGTGGTGATGCTCACCACCATGCTGGTGGCAGTGCCGACCGGCATCAAAATTTTCAATTGGCTGAAGACGATGCATGGCGGATCGCTCGTTTACAGAACGCATACCCTGTGGGCACTCGGCTTCCTGGTGACGTTCACCTTGGGGGGCATCTCGGGGATGTTCTTCCCAGCCATCGCCATGGACGTGCACCTGCACGAGACCTACTTCGTGGTCGCCCACTTCCACTACGTGCTGGTCGGCGGAACCGTGTTCGGCCTGTTCGCCGCCTTCTACTACTGGTATCCCAAGATCACGGGACGGATGATGAGCGAACGGCTGGGAATCCTGCACTTCCTGATTGGCTTCATCTCCTACAACGGGGTGTTCTGGCCGATGCACAAACTCGGGCTGTTGGGGATGACCCGGCGGCATCACACCTACTACATCCGGGCAGACGAGTACAGCGACATCATCGGCACGCTGCCGCCCGAAGCAGCCCAGTGGAACTTCTTCATCACCGTGTGCGCATTCATGTTCTTCCTGTCCAACCTGATAATGGTGTACAACATCATCGCCTCGTGGCTGAATGGCCGCAAGGCGCCGGCCGACCCGTGGGGCGGCTGGTCATTCGAGTGGATGGTGTCCTCGCCTCCGCCGACGCCGAGCTTCGATGAGATTCCGACGCTGCTGAACGCCAACCCGGACCATGCGCCGGGGAGGTTGACGGGGATGCTGGAACGGATCATGACTCCCGATCCGGGTGACGAAGGAGAGGAGGCGGGACATTGAGCGACGACCACGGATACCACCACGGCCCGCACGATTGGAGCCATGGTGCTCCGCACAACAGCTGGGCGCCGATCGTCATCAGCATCGGCTCGGGGGTGTTCCTGTTCTTCTTCGCCAAGGCGTTCACGATGAACGAAGGCATGAACGGATACATCTACGACAGCGCGCCGCTGCCGCTGGCCATCGCCGGACTGGCGATCATCTTCGCCGGCCTGATCTCCTGGTGGAAGCAGGACTTCTCCTTCGATGGCTCCTACGAGCCACAGGCGACGCATGGCAGCGCCCCGTTCTCCAACGTGGACATCCGCAAGGTCGGCATGTGGGTCTTCCTGATGTCTGAGATGATGATCTTCTCGTCACTGTTCTCCACCTACATCCGCTACCGCACCAGCATCGTCTCTTGCTACTCGCTGGAGGGCACGGTCGTAGAGCCGGGGACCGCCTGCTGGCTGCCCGCCTCGTACTTCATCGCCAAGGGTGGCGAGCACGCCAATTCGACGCTCGGATTCATGCCCGACGCGCTGGTACCCGGCGCGATCAACACCTTCGCACTGATCATCTCGTCGTACACCATCGTGATGGCGCTGAAGACCGCCAAGCGCACCGACTTGGAGCACGCAGAGCGCAGCATCAAGGTGCGCAACTACCTCGGCGCCACATTCTGCTTGGCTACCTTGTTCCTCGTGATGAAGATGGTCGAGTGGTTCATCGGCTTCCACATCGGGCCGTTCGAGGCGCCCTCGCTGCTCTCCGACCAGTTCACCATCCACAACGACGCCTACACCTACAACTACGGCCATGGGGCGGAGGCGGGCGCGATGACGGTCGACATACGCATGGCGGCCTCCGCGTTCTACCTCACCACGGGTACGCACGGAGTACACGTGTTCGCGGGGATCGTAGGTTTGGGTTACATGGTCGTCAAGGCGCACAAGGGCGGCTACGGGCCCGGCAACGCGGTGAGCATCGAGTACTTCGGGCTCTACTGGCACTTCGTCGACCTGGCATGGGTGGCGGTGTTCCCGGCGTTCTATCTGTATTGATGAGGAGAGTGATTCGAGATGAGTGCGAAGATAATGGGATTCGATGCGTATAACTTCAACTTCTTCTGGCTGATGCTGCTGACCGCAGTCGAGGTCGGTGTGGTGGCGCAGTCGGAGAACATGGCGTGGGCGACGCTGGTGTTCGTGCTCGTCTCGATCGGGATCGTGAAGTTCCTCGGCATTGCGGCGGTGTTCATGCACCTGCGCTTCTCGCCGGATTCGAACGTGCTGACCGCTACGGCGCTGTTCCCAGTGATTTTCATCGTCCTGTTGGTGCTGATGGTCGGCCTGACCAGCCCCAGCGCGGTTGAGAACCTGCCAGCCTTCTGCAGGCCGGGATACTACGGCCTTTGACGGGATTCAACCTGAATCCATTTGATGGAGAGCCTTCTGGGGCGAGGTGTGCGGACGTCGCATAGCCTGGTATCGCGCCGGATTTGAAATCCGGTGACCTTGTGTCTCGGGAGTTCAAATCTCTCCGTCCGCGCCTCTCTGACAAAGGAGCGGTGGACCGAACAAGTCACATGCGGACCGCTGGTCGTCAAGTCATGCGCAGACTTCTGTGCGCCCTGCTGCTGGCCTCGATGCTGCTGCTATCTGGTTGCTTGGATGTGAGTGATGGTCAGGACACCCAGAAATTCAACGGGCGGGACTACGATCCACCGATCACGGCGCCCGACTTCACGCTCACCAACCAGCACAACACGACGACCACGCTGTCCGACCACTCTGGCAAGGTGGTGGTGGTGGCGTTCACCTACACGCACTGCCCAGACGTCTGCCTCGCCGTAGAGGCCAACCTCTACTCAGTGATGGGCGAACTCGGGTCGGAGTATGGCAGCGATGTCGAGATCATCTCGATCACCGTGGACCCGGTACGCGACACTCCTGAGCATCTGGCGAACTGGACGAGTGAGCACGGCTACACCTGGCCGCACGTCACCAGCGACAACCACACGCTGCTGGTGGAACTGTGGAACGACTGGGGCGTGGCGGTGAACAACGAACACATCAACGGCAATCATTCGGAGAATGAGGGGCACGATAACGACGAGCACGAGAATGATACCTATGAGGTCGGGCATAGCACCACGATCACCTTCCTCGTCGACCGCAACGGCATGAAGAGAGTCTCATGGTCCGGTTTTGACTGGTCAGTTGACGGCCTGCTTACGGACATCCACACCCTCATGGATGAAGATTGACACTCCACCGATGAGCACTGAAGCCACCCCTGATAATGCGATTCAGGTGGTTTGTGACGCTTGAAAAGCGTCATCAATGCGGGCTCGCCTGCGCGATGCGTGCCTCAAGGTCTGCGACTGGTCGGAATCCTGCTGTTGGCAGCGATGCTCTCCGGGTGCGTGACCAACCCCGTCGCCGAATGGGGCACCGACGGCCTGACGGTGAAAGTCGACGAGGAGGCGGGCACTGCGGTGATCCTGAACAACCTGGGAGACTCCACGGGAGAGCGAGAGACGGTCAACCTGATCGGTTGTGACAGAAGTCACATCATACCTGAGGTGGAGGGGAACATCAGCGAGACTTCGTACAACGAGAAGGTGCATATCGATGGCTGGCTGGCGGCGAGCCAGAGCTTCCCTGATGGGGTAGAGGTGGTCGGCGGAGCGGAGGCTGCGAGCGTGTCTTCGGTCATCGTGCGGCTGACCGATTACGACAATGCGAGGCAGAGCGAAAACGGCCGGTTGTCGATCACCAAGTGGGATTATCCCACCACTGGTGTCAAGGCGCGGCCTCCTGGTTACATGAAATCGAGTGATTTTCCCCAGTCAGGATGGTCTGTGGTGGGCCTGGTCCCGGCCAACGAGAACGTGCTCAAGGGATTCGCCGCGCTCGACTGGAACCAGAAGGTGTCACTGGAGGGATGGCTGATGAATGGCAACGATACGGCTGGCAGCTGGTATCCTGTAGCGGTGCGCGCCACCGATGACGGGCACTGCCGCATCTTCGCTGGCATCGGGAATGCTGGCTTCAGCGGCTCGATGGTGGTCACCTCGATAAGGCTCGAGGACCATGGGACCATCGACGACGGCCACGCCTACAACGCCTACAAGGTGAGGTATCTCGGCAGCAGCGGTTACGTGCTCCTGTTGATGGCGGCGGTGGCAGGTGCCTTCGTGCTCTACGTCGGCTCCACCGGAGTCATCCGCACCGGCGCCAAATGGAGCGCCAAACAGATGCTCTCCGAGGCGCAGATGATCGCCGCCAGGGGGATGCGCCGCGAACTGAAGGAGGCCAAGACCACGATCGAGGAAGCGACCGGTACCGCGATGGACCTTGAGAAGCCTGATGTTGAGAAGCAGGAGAAACTGTCCAAACTCGACGAGGGAGCGAGCGTCGATCTCAGTGATTTCGATGTGGAAGGGGCGCTCAGAGGCCAGCGTCCCGACCCACGCGCGCTCGGCTCGCGCCCGGGAGGCGGAGTCATCTCGACCGTGGAGGCCGATGAGATGGACGTTGAACTCTCTGAGTTGCAGGAGGATCTCGCTGCCCAGCGAGAGTTCGATATGGAGGGCAAGAAAGGCGGG
>CATMIM010000024.1 GCA_950068635.1 uncultured Candidatus Poseidoniales archaeon | reverse complement strand
GAGATGATGATTTCCGCATCGGCGACGTCCAAGCGCTCGGATGCGCGGGCGAACGCCTCGGCGACGGCCAGTCGCACGTCGCCGCTCTGTTGCACCGTGGATAGTTGGGCCGAACCCCCGGAGGGGGCTGGCGGGAAGGTGTTGGCGCGCAGGGTGAGCACGCAGTTTCCGGAAACAGTGAGATCCTGCATCGCCTTGCCCGAGTAGATCGGGTGGGTGATGTTCAGGCCGGGAGAGAGCGCAATCACGTCCTGGATGATTGAGACTCCGCGACGGGCCGCGATTCTCGAGCAGATGTCACGCCCGCTGGTGGTCGCCGCACCGATGACGATGTCACCGCCGGCGACCGCATCCAATGCTTCTGCCCAGGCGCCGCCGTCGAAGGTGGAGAAGCAGTCGCCGGTCACAGCGAGGACCTTGCCCACACCGGAGATTCCGCACGCTTCCTCGCCGCCTGCCCCACCGGGGCAGATCACCGTCGGGCTGGCACCCAGGCTGCTCGCCGCTCCGACCAGCTGAGCGGTCACAGGGTGCAGACCACCGCCCTGTGTCTCGGCGATGATCGTGACATCCATGCAACAACCCCCTCAGATGACCTTGGCTTCGTCACGCAGCAGGCCGACGACCTCGGGAACGCTGTCAGCTCCCTCGAACTTCCTGCCCGCTGGCTTCTCCGCCGGTGGTTTGTGCGCCACGACCTGCACCTGTGAATCGCCGATGTCCGCGCTCACCACCTCGATGTTCGCCTTCTTCGCCGCCATGATGCCGCGCACGTTCGGGCGGCGCAGCTCGGTCTCGGTCTTCGTGAAGGTGAGCACGATCGGTGGTGTTGGAGCAAGTCGCTCGTTGCCCGAGGAGGTGGCGCGGGTGAACGATGGCTGTGCGCCTGTCACGTCCCAGTCGGATATCTCCACGATGCATGCCATTCCGAGTCGCTCGGCCACTCCCGGTCCGGTCGAGCCTTGGTTGCGGTCGGCTGACTGCTTGCCGCAGTAGATCCAGTCGGCACCCACCGATTCCAAGGTCGATGCCAGCGCGGATTGCACCTGATTCGAGTCGAGGGACTCCCAAGCATCATCCCAGACGCGCACCAGATTCTCGACTCCGAGTGCAGCGGCGTCCTTGAGCACCTTGTCAGCTCTCGGCGGGCCTAGGGTGATGGCTGTGATCGAAGCTCCAGAGGTCTCCTTGTGCTGGATGGCGACCTCGAGGGCATACTCGTCGTATGGGCTGGTGACCCAGGTGGAGATCGCTGTCTCGTCCACACGGCCATCGCTGACGGTGATGCGGGCGGTCGTGTCGGGAACCTGCTTCAGCAGAACTGCGATTGTGACCATCTGACCGACTCCGACGGCCGCTCGACCTTGCTCGCCTCTATCAACATTAGCAGAGCGCCCAAAGGGCGCTTGAACGCTGGATGGTCTCAGAGTTCTCTCGTGAAACTCTGGATGCCTGTGATATGCCGACCGAGAATGAGGTTGTGGATGTCGTGGGTGCCCTCGTAGGTCTTCACAGATTCCAGATTGGCCATGTGCCGCATGATGGGATACTCGTCGAGGATCCCGTTCGCTCCGTGGATGTCCCGCGCCATGCGGGCGATCTCCAGTGCCATGTCGACGTTGTTCATCTTCGCCAGGCTGATCTGCTCCGGCGTCCACGTGCCGGCATCCTTCTTGCGCCCTAGGTTGAGCGCCAGCAACTGCCCCTTGGTGATCTCGCGCAGCATCCACGCCAACTTGTTCTGCACCAGTTGGAAGGCGGCGATCGGGTTGCCGAACTGGATGCGCGACAGGGCGTACTCCTTCGCGGAGTGGAAGCAGGATTGGGCGGCCCCCACAGCACCCCAACAGATGCCGTAGCGGGCGTTGTTGAGGCAGGAGAATGGACCCTTGAGGCCCTCGACATGCGGCAGGATGCGGTCCTTCGGGATGCGGCAGTCCTGCAGCACCAACTCACTGGTGACGCTCGCCCGCAGAGAGTGCTTGCCGGTCATCTCTGGTGCACTGAAGCCGGGGTCGTCCTTCTCCACGATGAAGCCGCGGATCACGCCGTCGAGTTTGGCCCAGACGATGGACACATCGGCGATGGTGCCGTTGGTGATCCACATCTTGGCGCCGTTCAGGACGTATTCGTCGCCTTCGTCCACGGCCTTCGTGATCATGTCCCCGGGGTTGCTGCCGTAATCCGGCTCCGTGAGGCCGAAACATCCGACCCACTCCCCCGTGGCCATGCGCGGGAGATACTTCTGCTTCTGCTCCTCCGAACCGAAGTCATGGATGGGATACATCGCCAATGAGCCCTGCACGCTGGCGAACGAGCGCACACCCGAATCTCCCCGTTCCAACTCCTGGCAGACCAGGCCATATGCGACGTACGACATGCCTGCGCAGCCGTAGCCGTCGAGCGCCATGCCGAGCACGCCCATGTCGCCGAGCGCCACCCTCCATTCGTCGGGGAAGACGCCGTCGCGACACGCCTGCTCGATGTTGGGAACGACCTCTTCAGAGACCCAGTCGCGCGCCATGTCGCGGACCATCTTCTCCTCATCGGTCAACTCGGACTCGATGTCGTAGAAGTCCACGCCCTCATACGTCATCTGTGCCACCTTTCGTTTGCGCCGGGATGCCGCTCGCTGATGAACGTGCCGACAGTGGAGAAGTGTAGCCTTCAGCGGCGCTTCTTCCGGCCAGCGCGCTCCTTGTCAGCCGCCTTGGCCGCGTCCACTTTCGCCTGGTGCTTCGCCTTGCGGCGGCCCATGTACCATTTCTGCAATTTGGGCGAACTCATGTAGATCAGGCCGAGCACGACGCCTGGAACAGCGATGATCACCAGCAATGGTGCAATCGCAGAGCCGAGCTTGTCCGAGAGTGAGTCAGATGGCGGTGCATAGTGGAAGACGGTGCCGTACGAGGTGATGCCGTAACCGGTCTCGCTCGCATCCGACCAGCCACCGATGATGCGCTGGTTGCTCAACAGCAAGAGCACGCCCTCTTCTCCCACGTGGTCGTTGTCGATCCACGGATACGCCTGCCCCAACTGGTCACTGCCGCCCTCCAGCAGCCAGTCGACGTAGCCCAGCGGAGCGGTTGTCAGGAGCAGCGAGCCCTCGTCGCGCACCTGCATCCCGGTGAACTGGCCCTCAGTCTCCACCCGCTTCGAGTGGAACTGGTTGTTGCCGGCGTCATTCACGTCGAGCAGAACGACCCCGACCGTCTGGTCGCGGCCGACCGCCACGCAGCGGTCGATTCCCGCGCTGGGACAGATGACATCGGCCCAGTCGGTAGCACCCGAGGTGGGCAGCCAATGCACGGTGTGGTTGACGTCGATGAGCGCCAGACCATCAGAGCGCGTGCTCACCGCGCAGTGAGAGTGCATCACCGCATGACAGTCGATGGCGGTGATGTCGCTGCTGCGTGAACCTTCGAGGACGTGGAACTCACCTTCGCCGGTGGTCCCATTCTCCCGGTAGCGCATCAGCAGCCCCCCCGGCCCTCCGAGGTACGCCCAGTTGCCCGGGCCGTCCCAGGAGACGGCCGACAGGTCCTGGCCGTACAGCGCTCCAGCAGATCCGGAGACATGGGTGATCGAGTGGTCCTCGCGGGCGTAGCGCAGCATCGTTCCCGAATCGCCCACGATCAAGGCGGTGTTCCCACGCGGGTGCCAATCGACATCGCGCAGGTCATCCTCGTCATTGCTGTTCAACTCCACCTCCGCATTCGGGTCGGCCGCATCCAGCAGATGTGCCCAACCCTCCAATCCCACCAGCAGCACGTCAATGCCGTCCGGCGAGAGTGCTGACTCCTCGACGCCGATGTCGCGCAGTTCGATGATGCGGATGTGTTTGAGTTCGACCACCGTATTGTGCGCCAGCACTGGAGTGGGGAGCAGCATCAGCAACAGCACTGCGGCGACGGAGAGGGGGCGGGACCGGTCTCCCATGAGTTGGTCGAGCGGGAGGTCCGTCTTATCCCTACGCGGTTCCGTACTGGGATGTTGCATCGAGTCTCGCTGGCAGAAAGATTGAACCACCGGTGTTGCCCGACCGTGCTCATGGAGCGCTTTCACGTCAAGCGTGGACTGATGAAGCAGATCAACGCGGACGGAGGCCTCATCAAGTTGGCTCGCGAACACTTCGAAGACGTGAAGGCCAGCGGCGACGATGGATTCGAGGGTCGTTTTGCAATCCTGTCGCTCGTGTCTGGGGAATACGGGTCTGATGGCACCTTGCTCGTCGAAGTGCAGCAGATGAAGGGCGACGAACTGTCGGATTTCCTCGAACAGGAGGATGGGCGTGAGCAGGCGATGGAATCACGCCAGCGCTGGTCGGCGTTTCTCGATGCCGCCACCGGCTACGATGCCAAGAAGCGAGGTGACAAGGCGAAGGAGTTCGCCAAGAAGCGAACCAAGTCGCTCTCCGCGGTCAAACAAGCACGTCATTTCCTTGGGATGTCGACTTCCTTGACCAACGACACGAGGGTCGAGGCGGAGGGATTCATCGTCGAGATCGAAGAAGCGCTCGAGAGGGGTGACTTCACCCGTGCCGATGGCAGGGCTAAGAAACTCGCAAAACTGCTCGAAGGCTGACCCAACCTCTAACCCTGATGAGCAGAGGGGACGCCGATGACCGGACCGAGTGACCTGAGCACTGAGGCAGTCGGAGAACTGCTCAACGCTCACGCTCCGGACACTGATTTCTCGGCGCTCAGCGACTCGGACAGGGCGCGAATCGCCTGGATGCTTCCCGGTGTGGAAGAGGTGGTCGGACTCGACCATCTGGTATCTGCGATGGCGAGCGGAGAGTCGCACTCTGGCGACGGGGTGCTGCGCTGCTACGTCGGCTACGAGCCGAGCGGAAAAGCGCACATCGGCTGGCTCGTACAATCCCTGACGCTCAGACGAATACTCGATTCCGGAGGCAACGTGCTCATATTCCTCGCCGACTGGCACGCCTGGGTGAACGACAAGTTCGGCGGGGACATGGACAAGATCCGCACTACGGCTCGCTACATGGAGGAGATCTTCCGGGTGCTGCTCGGCAACCCTGCAGAGGGAGAGGGCTCTGGTGAACTCCGCTTCCTGTATGCCAGCGAACTCATGGAATCAGGCGACTACTGGGCGACCGTGCTCCGCTGCTCGAAGAACATGAGTCTGTCCAGAGTGCGCAGAACCTTCAGCATCATGGGACGCGGCGAGGATGCAGCCGACAACGACACCTCGAAATTCTTCTACCCCGCGATGCAGGCGGCGGACATCTTCGAGATGCACATCGACATCGCGCTCGGAGGGATGGACCAGCGCAAGGCGCACATGTACATGCGCGATGTCGCCGACCGATACGGTTGGACAAAGGCGACCTGCGTGCATACCCCGATCATCTCCAGCCTCAAGGCGAGCGGTGCGCGGATGGAATCGTTCGACCACAAGATGTCGAAATCCGACCCCGAGGGGGCTGTGCTGCTGCACGATGAGCCCGACGAACTCGGGAGGAAACTGCGCAAGGCGTATCTGGACCCAGAAGATTCGGACTCACCAGTACACGAACTCGTTGAGCATATCCTCATGCCGCAACTCGGGAGCCTCACCATCACCCCCGATCCGAAGTATGGGGAACCCTCGACCTGGGATGACCTCGCCGCGCTGAGGAAGGCGCTCGCGGCTGGCGAAGTGCACCCACTCGACTACAAACTCGCCGTCGCTGACGCGCTCGCTGGACTGCTCGCGCCGCTCGCCGAACACTTCGCTGCGGCGCCCGAACTGCTGGCCGCAGTCAGCGAGATCACCGGCGATTGAGTCAGCCTCTCCTTACTTGGAACACCGTATGACTTTGACTTGGACAAGTGAAGCGCATGTTCAATTGGGTCGGAACCCTCCTCTGTAAGGGACAGGATTCTAAAACAAACCCTGCGCAGCCGGGAGGGAGAGACCCATGAAAGTAGGCATAGACGACATCTCGATTCACTTCCCGCGCATCTACTTCGACATGAAGGATTTCGCAGTTATGCGAGGCGCTGACTATGGGAAGCTGAACAAGGGGCTTGGCCTCTCAGCGATGTCCGTTCCCGACGCTCACGAGGACACCGCGACGATGGGTGCCAACGCAGCCACCCGCCTTATCGATCGCAACGGACTCAACCCGAGAACGATAGGCAGGATGTATCTCGGAACCGAGAGCGCACTCGACGGCTCAAAACCGACGGCCACCTACATCCTTGACATGCTGACGCAGCGCTACGAGCAGAAGTACGGCAATGACTGCTTCCGCAACTGCGACGTCGTTGACATGACCTTCGCCTGCATAGGTGCAGTCGACGCCCTGCACAACACGCTTGACTGGGTCGCCCGCGGTGGCGAGGAAGCTGACAGGATTGGAATCGTCGTCTTCAGTGACAACGCCAAGTACGACCTTGAATCGACCGGCGAGTACACCCAGGGCGCTGGAGGTGGGGCGCTGCTCGTGCGCCACAACCCGCGCCTGATCACCATTCCCGACCGCTGGGGGGTCTCGACCACCCCCGTGCACGACTTCTTCAAACCCCGCCGCGAGGTCTCGATCACCTCGGTCATCCAGCACGTGCTGCAACTGGCCAGGGAGACCGGCCAGAACATCAAGGAAGGGATGGCGGAGCGGATGATCAAGCATCTGCCCGAGTCGACGGTGCGCAGACTGGGCATCTTCTCTCATGGAGAGGAGACGGTGCACATCCACCGCGACGAGCCTGTGTTCGACGGCCAGTACTCCAACAGTTGTTACCAAGAGGCGGTGAAGACCGCGTTCGGCGATTTCCAGCGCCAGGCGGTGGATGACGGTCGCTGGAACCCCAAGACCGACGAGCCACTCACCGAGCAGTGGTCGCGTATCATCGTGCATCTTCCCTACGCCTTCCAAGCCAAGCGAATGTTCCCGGACGTATTTCGCCACGACCGGCGCGGCGGACCTGTGTGGGATGAGATCATTGCAGAGATCGGCGAGGAGCCGCTGCGCGACGACTTCGAGGACACACCAGAGGGAGAGTCGTCCTACGAGAAGTCGGCCAACGGATACCGACGGGCCATCTCCAAAACCACTTCGTACCAGAAATTCCACCTGCGCAGAATCGAGAAGGGCCAACGTGCCTCGAGCCTCATCGGCAACCAGTACACCGGCTCGATCTTCCTGGCTCTCATGTCGACCTTCGAGTCCGACTACGAGGAGAACTCATCCCTCGAGGGTGGCACATTCGGGCTGTGCGGGTACGGATCGGGCGCCAAGGCGAAGGTGTTCGAGGGGACGGTGTCTGAGAGCTGGCGTGAGGTGGTCTCCGGCTGGAACCTGTTCGAGCGGCTTGCCGGACGCATGGCCATAGATGAACTGACGTACACCGAACTACACAAAGGGACACTCCACAAGAGCGTCGTCAAACCCTCAGGAGAGTTCGCACTGATCGATGTCGAAACAGAAGGCGTCCTCGAAGGCGCCCGCTCCTACCGTTGGGTCAATTAGAATCCGATCCAGCCCGAGTCCTGCACCCAGAACAGCCGTTTCTACGGGTTCCAGTTCATGCGGCCGCGCTCAGACCTCGTGGAGGTGCTCGAGGTATTCGTCGGGTTCGAGGAGTTCTTCCTCGGGCTCGAAGTCGTGGGGCCTGACTATCATCAGCCAGCCATCCCCATAGGCGTCTTCGTTGACGAGTTCCGGGGAGTCCTCCACTTCGCCGTTGAGTTCAATCACATGTCCTGAGAATGGGGATTCGATGGACAAACTCTCATCTGCGCTCCGTAGAGTCACCAGAGTTTCTCCCTCGGCCATCTCATCCCCGATGGGGCCCGCATCCTTGGCACCGTTGCCCGCGTCGGGCCCATCATCGGCGTCGAAGTCCTCCATCGAGAACTCAGCCACATCATGTCGCTGCGGCAGAATGACCCGAATGATCTCACCTAGGTCGGCTTGAAGGAAATCACTTATGCCGATCTTGAAGGTGTGCTCGTCCTTGTCGACCACCTCGAACCAGAGGTGCTCTTTCGAGTATTTTCTGCCCTCGACGATCTTGAACTCGATGTAGTCTCCGTCCGCCATTACAGCACCCTTCCGGCGAGCCGTGCCAAGTCCGTTATTTGAATAATTCGACTCTCCCGGCCAGCCCTTCCTCACAAGCAAGGGCGGGTGGGGGTTCCTTCATGAATCGGCCACTGTTCGCCATTCAAGGGGGTCGACCGTGGATTTCGAGCATAGCGAGGAGCAGCAGATGATTCGCGACCTGGTGCGCGATTGGGCACAAGCCGAACTTACTCCGACCATCGCGGCGCGCGACAAGCAGCAGCAGGCTCCCGTCGAGGAGTGGAGACGCTTCTGTGAACTCGGTCTGCAGGGCATCACCATCTCGGAGCCATACGGAGGAAATCCGCTCGACGACATCTGCGAGACGATCATCATCGAGGAGTTGGCGCGCGTCGACCCCTCGTTCTCGGTGTTCTTCGCCGTTCATGTAGGCCTGTGCAGCAAGACGATCGCACTGCACGGCAGCGACGCGCTGCAGCAGGAGTATCTCAGCCGCCTGTCAGGGACTGATGTCGGAGCATACTCACTATCAGAGGCGGGGGCGGGAACGGATGCGGCGGCGCTCTCCTGCAAAGCGAAACTCTCGGATGATGGGGAGCAGTACATCCTCAACGGAACGAAGATGTGGGTGACCAACGGCGACAGCGCGGACATCTACGTGCTGTTCGCCAAGGTCGTCGACCATCCGGACTACGGTGTGAAGAAGCACGGCGGGACCACCGCGTTCATCGTCGAGCGTGGATTCGATGGCTTCTCCGTGGGGAAGAAGGAGGACAAGCTGGGCATCCGCTCATCGGACACCTGCTCACTGGTGCTCGAGGACTGCCGGGTTCCTGCTGCCAACGTGCTCGGAGAGGTTGGAGGTGGGTTCGCCATCGCCATGAACGCGCTCGACAACAGTCGCATCGGAATCGCCGCCCAGGCGCTGGGAATCGCCCAGGGGGCCTTCGAGGCGGCGCTGAAGTATGCTCACGAACGGGAGACATTCGGGAAACCGCTCGCCCACCACCAAGCGATC
>CATMIM010000023.1 GCA_950068635.1 uncultured Candidatus Poseidoniales archaeon | reverse complement strand
CCCAGGGGCTGTGCACCGGGGGAGCCCTCAGCCGCCTCGACGCGCACGTCGATGGCGTCCATGCCACCGACTCTCTGCCCAATCCGCGCTCGAACGTCTCGGCCGCCCCCGCGCTCGCCCGCGGGATACGCGAACTTCTGGATGGCCAGTGAGACTTTGCTCTGCACAGCCAACGAGTGCAGGTCGCGGACGACTCCCAGCACACCGTGGCAGGTGGGTGAACAGTCCGAAAAACGGCTTGAGGGACCCCCCGAGGGACCGAGGTGTTTTCAGTTGGATTTATACGGGTCACGCCCTCGGCCGGCTTACCCTTACAGGAGGAGTGATTCCGATGAGTGTGCACGTGAACTTCGAGACCCCGGAGAAGCTGGCGGATAGTGTCTACGACCTTGTCAAGAAACTTGGCCGCGACGGCAAAGGTCGTGTGAAGAAAGGCATGAACGAGGTGATCAAGGTCAGTGAGCGGGGCGATGCCCAACTGGTCGTGCTTGCCGAGGACGTCAACCCGGGCGAGATGATGATTCCCATCCCGATGATCTGCAAGGAGCGCGGCATCCCCTACATCTACGTGCCCAGCCAAGAGTACCTCGGCGAGGCAGCCGGACTTCCGCTTCACCGCAAGACCTCTGCCGTCGCCGTGCTGTCTGTCGACAAATCCCTCGAGGCAGAACTGAAGAAGATCACCGACCAAGCGACCGAACTCGGCGACAGTTGAACCAGGTGAGATGATGGCTCAGGAAGGCTGGCCTGCAGAGGTCGTAGAGGTGGTTGGACGCACCGGCATGACCGGTGAGGCCACCCAGGTGAAGGTGCGCGTGAACGATGCCCCAAACCCGCGCGACGTGGGCCGCATCATCACCCGCAACGTCGTCGGTCCGATAAGGGTCGGTGACATCTTGATGCTCAGGGACACCGGGCGCGAGGCGCGCAAGTTGAACGTGAGGTGAATCCGATGCCCGAACGCCGTGTGTGTAACTTCAGCGGGGAGGAGATCGAGCCGGGGACCGGCACGATGTTCGTGCGCCGCGACGGCACCGTCCTCTGGTTCAAGAACAGCAAGGCGCGCAGGAACATGCTGAAACTCAAGCGCAATCCACGCAAGGTGAAGTGGACTCGCCATTACGTCAAAGGCGGCATCCAGCGAGGATAATCTTCCCGAGCGGTTCGCTTAAACGAGGAGGGCCGCACGGCCGCCCCGATGGGAGACATGCAGACGTCCTTCGTGATGGTGAAGCCTGACGGCGTCCAGCGTGGCCTGGTGGGGGAGATCATCTCCCGCTTCGAGCGCAAGGGGCTGCGCCTCGTGGGCATGCGACAACTCATCCCGAGCGAGGAATTAGCGGCCACCCACTACGAGGTGCACAAGGAGCGCCCGTTCTATGCCGGCCTCATCGAGTTCATCACCTCCGGACCTGTGGTGGCGATGGCCTGGCGCGGCACGGATGCCATCTCGGTGTGCCGCAACGTCATCGGCCCGACCGACGGCAGTTCTGCCCCCGGAGGCACCATCCGAGGGGACTTCGCGCTCGAAATCGGCAAGAACCTCGTGCACGGCAGCGACGGGGAGAAGACGGCGGAGTTCGAACTCGGGCTGTGGTTCCCCGAAGGCGAGGTCGATTGGGAACGAGTCACAGAGGAATGGGTCTACGAGTGAGCACGCAGCAGGTTCCATTGAATTCCAGAGAGGCAGGTGACATGCATGACCAATCGCCGCCAACCCATAGTCGCGGTGCTCGGTCACGTTGACCACGGGAAGACCAGCCTGCTCGACCACGTCCGCTCCCTTGGTGCTGAGCGGCAAGCATCGGTGATGGCACGCGAAGCGGGTGGCATCACCCAGCACATCGGGGCGACCGAGATTCCTGCGGACCTGCTCAACGAACTGTGTGCTCCGCTGATGGGCGGCAAGCAGTTCGATTCACCCGGGCTGCTGTTCATCGACACGCCTGGCCATCACGCGTTCTCCACCCTGCGCGCCCGTGGTGGATCGCTGGCGGACATCGCCATCCTGGTCATCGACATCATGGAGGGTTGCCAACCGCAGACGCTCGAATCCCTGCGCATCCTGCGCCAGGCGCGCACGCCGTTCGTGGTCGCCGCCAACAAGGTCGACCGCATCTACGGCTGGGATGCCGAGGAAGGACGAGCGATGGGACATTCGCTCAGGCACCAGACGAAGGAGGTGCTGTCGCTGTTCAACCAGCGCTTCTACGAACTGGTCGGGGAGTTCGCTTCAGAGGGGTTCAACCTCGAACGCTACGACGAGATCGAGGATTTCACCCAGTGTGTGGCGCTCGTGCCATGCTCAGCCAAGGAGGGCGAGGGCATCCAGGACCTGCTGGCGGTGGTCATCGGCTTGGCCGAGCGCTATCTGGCAGAACAACTCGCGGATGTCGAGGGACCGGCCGAGGCGACGGTGCTCGAGTTGAAGGAGGAACGGGGTCTCGGAAAGACGCTGGACATCATCCTGCATCGCGGAACACTCAGGAAGGGCGACGAGATCGCGCTCGCCACCTCCGAGGGTCCGCGGATCACCCGCATCCGCGGCATGTTCAGCCCGCGCGGCATGTCCGAGATGCGCGACGCCGGCAACCGCTGGGACTCCGTCGACGAGGTCAGCGCGGCGGCGGGACTGAAACTCAGCGCTCCCGATCTCGACGGCGTGCTCGCAGGCACCACCCTGCGCGCTCTCCCTGCAGACGACTCGCGTGACGATGTCATATCCGCCGTCTCCTCAGAGTGCGAGATCTCGGTCGAACTCGATGAGACAGGCGTCGTCATCAAGGCGGACACCCTCGGTGGGCTCGAAGCGTTGGCATCAGAGTTGCGTGAGCGTGGGATTCCCGTGCGCCACGCTGGCATCGGTCCGGTGAACAAGCGCGACCTCAGGGCAGCGGAGGCGGCGGGGGAACCATTGCAGCAGGTCATCCTGACGTTCTGCGCGCCCGTGCTCGCAGATGTGGAGGCTGAACTGGCGGACGGGGACTGTGAGGTGAAGCACATCGGGTCGGACATCATCTACCACACATTGGAGCAGTTCGAGGAATGGCGGGAGGCCAGAGAAGCCGAACTGAAAGAGGCCCAACGCGAACAACTGGTCCATCCTGGTCGCATCCTCGTGCTCAAAGACCACATATTTCGCAGGAACAATCCAGCTGTGGTCGGCATCCGGGTGCTGGCCGGACGCATCCATGTAGGTCAGCGTCTGATGAAGCAGGACGGGCAGCGGTTGGGTAAGGTGAAGTCAATCCGTACTGGTGACCACTCTCTCAAGGAAGCCTCACAGGGTGATGAGGTGGCGATATCGGTGAGCGGCGTGACCGTGGGCAGGCAGTTCGACGAGGAGGATGTGCTGCTGGTCGACATCCCCGCTTCGCATGTCCGCCCCCTGCAGAGAGGAGGGGGATTGACTGATGTGGAGGTCGAGGTGCTCGACGAACTGATCGAGCTGCACCGCAAGGATGACCATTTCTGGGGCCGCTGAGGGGATGCATTGAGCGTGCATCTTCGCTACCGACTTTTCTCCTGTAAGGTGGTTTCAGGGGAGAGGACGCACGAAGTGCACTTGAAGGCCCAACCCCCAACGTTGAAGTAGGAATCCTAGGGGTCGGAGGCTACGTTCAGCACCCAGAGGGATGTTAATGGCAGCAGGATACGGGGCACAGGCCGCCATCGGTGGTGACAGCAGGACGCGGGACCTGATTGCCACCGTCAGCGCCATCTCGAATGGCCTGATGAACGAAGTCGCCAAGGTGATCATCGGCAAGAACGAGAACCTGCGCCGAGTGACCATCGGAGTCCTGTCCAATGGAAACATGCTGCTGGAGGACTTCCCCGGTCTCGCCAAGACGCTGCTCGCCAACACCTTCGCCCGTGCGCTCGGCTGCAAGTTCAAGCGGGTGCAGTTCACTCCTGACCTGCTCCCGTCGGACATCACTGGGACCTACATGTATGACCAGCGAGCGGGTGAGTTCAAGCTCAGGCCCGGTCCGCTGTTCTCCAACATCCTGCTCGCAGACGAGATCAACCGTGCGCCGCCCAAGACCCAGGCTGCTCTGCTCGAGGCGATGGAAGAGAAGCAGGTCACCATCGAGGGCATCACCCACAAGCTGCCCGCACCTTTCGTCGTGCTGGCGACGCAGAACCCGATCGAGCAGGAGGGAACGTACCCGCTGCCCGAGGCGCAGATGGACCGCTTCCTGATGAAGATGTCAATGGGCTACCCTGACCGCGCCGAGGAGAAGGCCATCCTCGCTCGCCGGAAGCTGCGAGGAAAGGACGACCACGATGTCGCCCAGATCACCTCCCCGAAGAAGGTCGTCGCCATGCAGAAGGCGCTCGAGACGGTGCACGTCGACCCGGCCATCCTCTCGTACATCGTCGAGGTCGTGCAGCGGACCCGCGAGGACCACCGCATCATCTGCGGTTCCAGCCCGCGTGGCAGCCAGAACCTGTTCAAGTCCTCGAGGGCGTCGGCGGCCATCGACGGTCGCGACTACGTCATCCCCGACGACATCAAGGGAATCGCCCTGCAGATCATCAGCCACAGGATCGTGCTCAAGCCAGAAGCCAAGATTCGAGGCATCACCGGCATGCACATCACCCGCAAGATCCTCTCCGAGGTTCCCGTGCCGGTCATCCAACCCGCCTGATGAGCCACCCGGTGGCAAACAGTGCATCGCGACAGTGATGAAGGTTCAAGTGGCGTGGACGTTGCGAGACGGACGAGCGTCGGTTGTGAGGTCAGCATATGGACCCCTACAAGATGGTCATCGCCTGCACCAACCAGAAGGGTGGATGCTCGAAGACCACCACCGCGGTCAACCTCGCCACCGTGCTCGCCGAGGGCAACCCCAAGATGGGCATCCCACCACGCAAGGTGCTGCTCGTCGACCTCGACCCACAGGGGAATGCCTCCACCTCATTCGGCATCGACAAGAGCAAGATCAATCGCACGGTCTACGACCTGCTGATGAATGACCTGGGCGAGGAACTGCCAGTGCTCGAGGAGTACCTCTGTCATCCTGAGTTCATCTCCGACCAGATCAGGGCGACCTGGACCAGCCTGTATCCAGACAAGAAGTTCCCGAAGAAACTGAAGGTGAACAACCTCTGGCTGCTGCCGTCCAACATCCAGTTGTCCGGGGCTGAGATCGAACTGGCTACTAGAATCGGCCGCGAGACACGCTTGAAAGAGGGGCTGGCTGGTGCCGTTGAAGAGTTCGACTACATCATCATCGACACGCCGCCGAGCCTCGGGCTGCTGACGATCAACGCGCTGGCGGCGGCCAACTGGATCCTGATCCCGGTGCAGACCGAGTTCTACGCGCTTGAAGGCATGAGCAGCCTGATGAACTCGATCAAACTGGTCCAACGCCGCATCAATCCCAATCTGAAGTTGTTCGGTATCGCCCTCACCATGTATGATGCAAGGACTGGATTGAGCAAGTTCGTCGCCGATGAAGTACGCAAGTACTTCGAGGATCAGGTGTTCCATACCATGGTGCCGCGCAGCACACGTGTGGCTGAAGCCCCTCGCGATGGCGCACCGGTCACCCTGCTGGACAACCCGACGCGACGCAACAAGGGAAGCCTAGCCTACTGGTCTCTGGGGCGCGAGGTCCATCGCCGTGTGCTGAAGATACGGGAAAAATATGGCATCACAGAGAAGAGCAGGCTGCAGTTGAGCAAGATAAGCGCAGGCGACTGAAGTCGGCTCGATCAGCGGTATCTATAGCCTGAATAGAGCAGATATCGCGTGGAAGCGAGCGGTTGAGGTCAGATTAGACCGTCACGCTTCTATAACCCGGGGTGACAACGCCCCTCTGGTGAACAGATGGGATCCCCAGACATGACTTCAGTGAGCGTGAGTTTCGAGGTGCGCAGGCAGTTGAATTCGATGCGCGCGCTGGGCAATTACGGCAGCGTCGACGAACTGCTGCTGCACATGCTCAAGGCACACCGGCTGAACCACATCCAGGCGGACGGAGATCGGTTGCGCTCACGAATAGCTGAACTGGACGACATCGATGTCGCCAGCCTGATCGCCCGACTCGACCTCTCTCCGTACGAGGAGTGATGCGCATGAAGGGTCAGGCTCCCGCATACTGGGTCGAAGCGAAGACGCTGGTCACCGGCCTGTTCGATGGTGACAGCGATGAGAGTACCCTGCTCCAGCTGGCTGCGTGCAACCAGATCGAGCTGCACGCGACCAGCGGCACGTGGAACACACTGCTCTGGATGCTGGCCACCGGCCTGTCGGGAGATGACGGCGGTGGCATCAGCGGCGCAGAACTCGGTGAGCTCCGCGCCCGGCTGCCCGTGGTGTTCCACTGAGGCTACGACACGACGCCGCGAGATGATCACCGTCATGCGTCTGTTCGGCTGACCTGCTACTGCTCGTCCTGGGACGACAACCACTGGTGTCCATAGTACGCCCACTGCTCCATCGTCCATCCTGATGGCAGCCCTCCCTCGGGAAGTTCCGGCGCGCCGGCTGGGAGTTCGGTCATCGCTTCCCCAGGCTCCTGTTCTGTTGCTGAGGACGGCTCGGGAGTCGGCTCGGGGTCCCAATCGAACTCAGGATCGGGCTCCGATTCCTCTGCGACGGACTCACTCGGCGGGGAGGTATCCGGCTCGTCCTCATCTTCCTCGTCCTTGAATGCGTCCGCGGTGGGCGCGGCAGATGGTACATCCTGTGAGATTCCACTGCCGAGCGGTTCGTCATCCCACGCCTTGTCCTCTATGATGCCCCCACGCGTCTCGAACCCACTTCCTTCCTCTGAAGCCTCGAGTTCCTTGGTGGCGTCCTGATGGTCGTACTGTGCGTCCGGGCGCCGCTTGGACGCAGCGGTGCGCACCGCTGAGACGAGACCCCAGACGATCAGGATGATGGCGATGGCCACGGCACCGATCGAACCCCCGACTTTCGCGAACTCCAAGGCCCTCTGCTCCCACGAGGCACCGGTCTCCCCCTCAGGTTGTGATTCATCGGCCGAGTTGTTTTCCGGCAGGTCGAGTCCGTCGCAGGCGAAGTACTCCGTCGGGTGCTTCAGACAGTACTCCATCTGTGTGCGCACGGTCGGGTCGAAGTCGTCCCAGTCAGCATTGTCCCCCCAACCATCCCTGTCGCTGTCGACCCACTCGCTCTTGTTGGTGGTCAAGTCGGTAGGCTCACGACTCTCGCTGCTGTCCTCGTATCCGTCACCGTCGTTGTCGGGGCATCCGTAGCGCTGCACCGTGCCGTACTTCTGCAACGCCGAATCGTAGACCACCGCTCGAGTGCTGTTGCCCCATTCGCTGGGACAGAAGTCCGGTTTGTCGCCGGTGGCGTTGTCTCCATAGCCGTCCTCATCGTTGTCGCACCACTGGGTGGGTTCCAGTTTGAACGCATCAGCCCCATCCGGATTGGACACGGAGCAGGTCGGGTCGCCCTCGAGGGGATTGCTGAAGCCGTCGCCATCGGAATCCGGGCACCCGACCCGGTCAGCGTATGAATTACCTGCCAGAGAGGGACAACCGTCGGGAGAATTGCCTCCCTGCTCGTCACCGTAGCCATCGCCATCGCTGTCCCTCCACTGCGTCGAATCGTTGGGATATCTGTCTCCATCATGACCGAGCGAGTTGTCCCCGTAGCCATCCCCGTCCGTGTCCACGTGCTGATCAGGGTTGTCGGGGAACTCGTCCCCGTTGGTACCATCCACGTTGTCACCGTAGCCATCACCATCACGGTCGGACCACTGTGTGGCGTCGAAGGGATATACGTCTGAGTTGTTTCCCTGCGGGTCGTCACCATAGCCATCACCGTCAGAATCGGAGTACTGAGTTGCATCGTTAGGGAAGTCATCAACCGTGTCGACATGGCCGTCACCGTCGCTGTCGAGATCGAACAGCACCACGTCAGACATGCTGATGCCCGCCGTCAGCACGCGGAAGGATGACCCCTCACCCTTCTGTACCCCGACCACGCTTCCGAGGTTGGAGAAGCGCGCGAGTTCGCTGGCGCGGTCGGAAGAGTTGTGCAGGTGCAGGTGTCCGTTGTGGGTTCCTATGGCCAGTCGTCCATCACCCATGTCGACTACCGTACGGATGATTCCCCCGGGGCTCAGGGTGACGTCATCCTCGAACTCCCAGAGTGTGCCGTTGAGGGTGTAGGTGACGAACTGACCACCCTCGCAGGCGACCAGCATCGTGCTCCCGTTGTCGAGCAGGTACAGTCCAGAGGCCGCCGAGCCGATGTCCATCAGCGTCTGGTTCTCATATGGCACGCCCCACTCGTCATGCACGCGGACCACCAGGTCGCGTCCGGCGGTCACCACAGAGCCGTTTGGCATTCCGAGCACTGCGGAGAGGCCGACGGCGTGGGGGGCCGTCTGAGATCCAGTGAACGTGATGTCGGTGTATTCCATCGCCCTACGAGCGGTACGCAGTCCCACCCATAGATCACCATCGCCATCCCAAGAGACAGCGTCCACCGGTTCCGTGGTCGAAATCGTGTAGAGGTGTGTCTGGAGGTCAGAGGAGTAGACTTGGACTCCGGTGTTGGTGCACAAGGCCAGCCGATTCTGGGCTGCGTCGTAGGCGCCGCAGTTCACGGTCACGTTGACCATGGTGTCGCTCCAGGTGTTGGTGACCTGGTTGCCTGACCAGTAGAAGGCGCTGATTTCCCCTGATTCATTGACGACTATCGTCTCGCCGCTGTTGGTATGCCACCATCCGACGACGTTTCCTTCGAAGTTGGCGATGTATCCAGCGTTGGCCAGGTTGGTGGCAGAGGCTGTCGGGGCGTACGCGGCGGGCAAGGCCAGTGCAAGCAGCAGGAAAGTGGTCAGCACCACGGCTCTGCGCATGGGGATGCTGACATCTGCAGACGGTATGAATGCCCCGCTCGCTCGTTCCGGACTTCCACAGGCGAGAATCCTGTTGAGTCGTCAGTCGGAGTCCTCGTCGGTTCCCTCTTCTTCGACCGGTTCGAGCACTCTCTTGGGTGTCAGCGTGGCCCTCTCGGAGGTCGGTTGGAGTACCCGACGGGTCGTCGGGCGCAGCACTGCCTCCCCTGACTCGTCATCCTCATCGTCATCCACTCGAGGCTTAAGGACCGGGCGGCGAACAGGCTGGATGATCGCAGTCGGCTTGAGCTCCGGTTCCGGCTCATCCACGGGCGGGCCAGCCACCGGCGGTCCGCCCACGGCCGGGCGAGGTCCGTCACGTACCAGTCGGCCGCCTCCTGGTGGACCGCGGGTGGGGAGTTCGAGGAGGTGGAGGTGCCTGTAGAAAAAGCGGGTGGCTGGCGAGTGGAAGAGGAGTTCGTGGCTGCCAT
>CATMIM010000022.1 GCA_950068635.1 uncultured Candidatus Poseidoniales archaeon | reverse complement strand
GAAGAACGGATGGTCCGCCCCGGTCGCCGCCAGTTCGACGTCGTTGCGCAGCGCATCGACCTCCTCCAGTGCGAGGGCGCACTCCTGTGCGAGTTCGGTATCGCCCGCTCGATAGGCTGAGTCGTGCACGTTGTTCAGGTGGTTGCGTACGCGTCCTGATGCTCGGGCCACCTCTTCGCGGACCGCCACGTCCGCTTCGCGGCGTTGTTCGCGACGATGGACGCCATAGCCTCCAATCAAAAGACGAATTGCACGGAGATATGCGGCGGCGTCAGTAGGATCAACAACTGGCAGAGTCGCACCTCACAACAGTTTCTTACCTGTTGCATATTGATAGTGTCGGCTCAGTGAATCAACATCTCACGCTTCTCGAGAGTCGATTTCGCGCAGAACGTTGCTGCCGATCACGGTCACGAGCCCGGAACCGATGAGCGCGCTCAGGAACACACCGAGGTTCGCCAATCCGATATCGTTCGTGGGTGAGATGAGGTAGTGGATGCCGGCGGAGAGGTCTGCGGTCACCACGCCGTAGAGGACCACGGACAGCAGTCCGCAGATGGCCCCGGCGAGGGATGCGCGTCCGTCGATTCTGTCGCTCAGTGTGAGCAGCACCGGCAGCACGGTGGCGGTGGCCAGCAGGTCGGCGAACAGGAAGATCTCGAAGATGCCGAGTCCATCGAGTTTGAGCCCGAGGATGGTCGGCTCGGTAGCGAGGTAGACGGCGATTGGAATAAGTCCGAGCGACACCAATCGTGCGGTCTTCAAGTCCATCTTGCCGTCGGACAGGTCGCGGCTGATCGATGCGACCACGGCGTTCTGCAGGGTGTCAGTGCTCGAACACACCAACGCGATCCCCAGGATGATGAACAGCGCGATGATGAACACGCCTGCATCTTCGATGAGCAGGAAGAATGCCATGGAAGGGTCCTCCACTGCGCCCTGGCCGGCGACCACCGTTCCGAGGAATCCCATGATGAACATCAACGGGAGAACCAGAACAGCTGCGAAGCAAGCGCCTTTCTTGAGGGCGTCTTCGTCCTCGGACGCATACGCCCGCTGCCAGTTGCCCTGCGAGAACATCTCCGCCGATGTGATCGCCACGATCAGGGCCAGTCCCGACAGGAACGACGCCTTGTTCATGTCCGAGATGCTGCCGTGCGCCCAATCCCATTCCAGGTCCTCCGGAGTGTGCGCCTTCGCCTGCTCCAGCATGGTGCCGATGTCAGCCCCGAAGAGGATCAGCAGCAGAGCCACGAGCAGCCACAGCACCAACCAACCCTGCACGCGGTCGGTGCGCAGGGACGCGGGAAGTCCGCCATAGGCGGTGTAGGCGGCGGTGACGGCGGCAACCAGGAGTATGGGATAGAGCGGTTTCATCCCGGCGAGCAGTTCCATCGCCTTGCCGATGGCGAGGAACTCTGCGAACAGGAAGGTGAACATGTAGAGCACTGAGATGATGCCAACGTAGACCTGCATCCGCCTCCCGATCCTCATGCGCACGAAGTCGGCGAGGGTGACGCCGTCAGGCAGTTTCCTCCGAATCTTCGGTCCGACGTAGGCGAGCAGCAGGAAGGGTGTGGAAGCGGACAGTGCGTAGCCCAGGACATCCCAGAAGCCGCCGTAATACCCGACCTCTGCAGGAGAGAACAGCAGCCATATGCCCATGCCGGAGGCGAACAGGCTGAGTCCGATGCGCAGCCAGTTCTGGGTTCCGCGGGCGGAAAGATAGGCGTCACTGTCCAGTTCCTTCTCAGTCGCCGCCCGCCATCCGATGTATCCGAAGCCGGCGAGTGTGCCGAGCATCAGCAAGTATGCGACGTTCGTGTCCATGTTCACTCGTCCATGAAGGGATAGCCCCAGTCATGAGGCGGCTCCAAGGTGCGTTTCACGCTGCGCGGGATGATCCACCTGAGCAAGTTCAACGGTCCACCGGCCTTGTCGTTGGTTCCACTCGCCCGCGCTCCCCCGAAGGGTTGCTGGGCCACAGCGGCGCCGGTCGGCTTGTCGTTGATGTAGAAGTTGCCCGCAGTGAAGCGCAGCGCGTTGTAGGCGGTCTGGATGTCCGCCTCGTCATTGGCGAAGATCGAGCCGGTCAGCGCGTAGGGCGAAGACTCGTCACACAGTTGCAGAACGTCCTCGAAGTCGTGATCCTCGTAGACATAGACTGTCAGCACGGGCCCGAAGATCTCCTCGACCATCGAGGGTGCTTTGGGGTCGGAGGTCTGAATCACGGTCGGCTCGATGAACCAGCCCTTGCTGTCGTCGCATCCCCCACCTACAACCACGTCGCACAGGGGGTCTGCCTCTGCCGCACGGATGTAGCCGCTGATCTTGTCGAACGCCTTCTGGTCGATGACCGCGGTGACGAAGTTCGTGAAGTCTCTCGGGTCGCCCATGGTGATCTTTTGAATCTCCTCCACGAATTCTCCCTTGATGCCCTCCCACACGCTCTCGGGGATGTAGGCGCGGCTGGCCGCCGAGCACTTCTGTCCTTGATATTCGAACGAGCCGCGCAGCAGCGCCACCAGCAGGCCGCGACGGTCGCAGTTCGGATGCGCGACGACGAAATCCTTGCCACCGGTCTCACCGACGATGCGCGGGTAGGAACGGAGTCGGGGAAGAGATTCGGCGACTTTGCCCCACAACCCTTGGAAGACGCGGGTGGAGCCGGTGAAGTGGACGCCGGCGAAGTCGGGGTTCTCGAGGCAGGTGTCAACGATCATCCGCGGGTTCCCAGGCACGAAGTTGACCACACCGGGTGGCATGCCAGCCTCCATCATCAGTTGCATCAACTGGTAATTCGAGTGGTATGAGTTACGGCTGGGCTTCCACACGGAGGTGCCTCCCATCAACGTGGGTGCGGTGGACAGGTTTCCCGAGATGCTGGTGAAGTTGAACGGGGTGATGGCGAGCACGAATCCCTCGAGCGGGCGGATCTCGGTCGTGTTGACGAACCCCTCGGGACTCACCAGGGGCTGCAGCTGGTCGTGGAACTCAGAGGCATAATGCACGTTGAAGCGCCAGAAGTCGATCAGTTCACACGCCGCGTCGATCTCCGCTTGGAAGGCGGTCTTCGACTGGTTGAGCATGGTCGCAGCATTCACGCGCATGCGCCAGTCACCGGCGAGCAGGTCGGCGGCGCGGAGGAAGATCTGCGAGCGGGCTTCCAAACCCATGGCGATCCATGATTCCTGAGCAGCGACGGCTGCCTCGCACGCTTCCCTGACCTCCGCCTTTCCCGCAAGGTGAACGATTGCGAGCACATGGCCGTGGTCGTGCGGCATCACCTGGGTGGTGGTGTCACCGGTGAACACCAGCTCGCCATTGATGATGCAGGGAATCTCGACGACTTCTGAGGACTGCCGCGACAGTTCCTCCTGCAGGGCCTCTCTCTCTGGACTTCCGGGTCCATACTCGAGGATGGGTTCGTTCTCAGGGTGGGTCATCGACGCGAGCCTACCGCATCCCTTTCTTGATGATTGCGCGCGCAACCCTTCGCGCGTTTCGCCCGCGCGAGTCCGCACGGCTTGCCTGGTTCAAGCGTTGCCAGTCGTCATGGAGTGGATGTCGTCAACGACGTGGGGAACATTGGCAGCGATGCCCTCGACCATCATCCAACCGTGCGCCTTGATGCCGTCACCCACGAGCCGGATCCCGTCGACCCCGATGTCCGCCGGTAGTTCCGCACCCTGAGGTGAGCGGTTGCATGGCCAGTTCCTATGATAGGCGTGCACGCACAATTCCTCGCCGTGGTCCGCCAGCCAGGGGATCTTCTCGTAGAGTTCCTCGCGACCCTTGGCGATCTCCGACTGTATGTCGGATGAGGGCACGTATTGGTGTGTGATCATCATGTGCTTGCCCTCGGGCGCGAGCGCGGGTTCGCTGAATGTCGGCAGCACGTAACCGCCGATGCGCTCGGTCTCGGTGAGCATGGTCACGCCGCTGTCACGGTGTGGGATGTCGTCATCGAGCGCGAACACGAACCCGATGCCGCCGACAGCCTGTGTCTGCTCGATCTGCTGGAGCACTGACTTGTCGACCGCGAAATCGTCGGAGAGCGCCTTGATGAGGTTCGGGTGACCCCCGTTGAACACGATCGCATCGGCTCCGATCCAGTCAGGGTCCTGTCGTCCACGGCGGCGCAGACTAACCGCGAAGCGGTGGTTCTTGGTCGTCTCCTCGGCATCACCGGGCAGGATCTCCGCCACCTCCTGCGACATCCTGACCTTGGCTCCGTTCTCCCTGAGGTCCTTGCGCAGGGCCACGATCGCACCCTTGCAGCCACCCTTGGGAATCGATGGCCGGTCGAGCCAGAAACAGTTCTGCAACATGCGAACAACCGTCGAGGCTGGCATCTGGGAGAAGCGCAGGGAGATGGCGAAGTTGGCGAACGCATCGAGGAAATCGACCATGTCGTCGCTGAAATAGCGCCGCATCCACTCGTCGCCATCGGGCTCCTCGCCCGCCTCGCCTACCCACGGCTTGCGTGCGCGGGTGGACAGCAGACGAGGAAGATTCAGTTTGTCCTTCATGGTGAACCAGCGCATCACGCCGAACGGACTGTTCGCAGCGCGGTGCTCACCGTCCCTGACCCAGCCTGCGTAGCGGCCGGTCGGCAGGAACTCGAATCCGTGCCGCTTGAGGTCCAATCCACCTTTGGAAGGCTTGTTGAACAGCAGCTTCGCCATCGGCCCCTTGCGTCCGTGCGGAATCATGTGCACGGCACCTGTCGGAACCGCGAACCCATCGTGGTCGTGCTGGGTGAACCGGCCACCCGGGAAGGACATCCGTTCGACCACTTCGACATCGAGCCTGCCCTCCTGCGCCAATCTGGCAGCGGTCGCCAGTCCACCTATGCCGGAGCCGACAATCAGCGCCTTCGGCTTGTCACCCATGGAGCACACCTCACTCGTAGACGAGCGCGCCCGTGGGACACCAGAGCAGGCAGCGGAGACAGTCTGTACATTTGTCCAGCAGAACCTCGCAGATTCCCTCTACGATGAGCGCATCATCCTGACACGACATCAGACAGTAGTTGCAGCCGACGCACAACTCGTCGATCACCTGCAACTTCACCCCTTCCTTCTGCGGCCGGTCGTGCTGCGGCCCGATGGAGAGCATCGGCACGACGCCGGGTGTGGCTCCTTCGCGGAACTTGACTGTCACAGTCCACCCTCAACCGCCTTCTGCTCTTAGCCTATCGCTTGCCGGCGCACGACAGAACACTCGTAGCGAACGTGAGCAGGAACCGCGAAGAGAACCAATCCGCCATGCTCAAGCGCCACTCGGCGGTCGGCCGGGCATGGGCGGTGGAGGACTCGTGCGCACGGCGCTGTACGATGAGCATGAAGCCGCCGGGGCCAACCTCGTCGATTTCCACGGATTCGAACTGCCCATCTGGTACAGCAACATCTCGGAAGAACATCTCAACACCCGAGCCAACGCCGGCCTGTTCGACGTATCGCACATGGGGTTCTTCCGCTTCTCAGGTGAGGGTGTGCTCGAGTGGTTCGAGGGGCTTGCCACACAGAGAGTGAGCCACCTGAAACCGGGTCGCTGCGCCTACACTCACTTCCTGGATGAGGACGGGTTCATCATCGACGACATGATCTTCTCGGTTGCTAGCCGCCAGGACATCCTCGACACGGGTTGCACAGACTGGGAATCGCCCTCTGAGGTCGCCATCCTCGGGGTCCCTAACGCCAGCATGATCCCCACCATGGCCGCTCACTTCGGCCAACACCTGCCCGCTGATGGTTCACTCACTCTGGAAGACCTGTCAGCGCGAACCTCCATCCTCGCTCTCCAGGGCCCCGCCTCGCCTGCCATAGTCAGCGCTGTGCTGGGTGACGAGAACGTGGTGCGCCACTTCCGCGGGCAGCCGATCAGGGAGAATGAACTGGGCGTCGGCGGCTGGATCCAGGGGACCGGCTACACCGGCGAGCGCGGTTTCGAGATCATGGTTCCGAACGAGGCGGCGCCGGGCCTGTGGCGCGCATTGCTCGAAGGCGGCGCAGAACACGGCATCTGTCCTGTAGGCCTCGGCGCGCGCGACACCCTGCGGCTGGAGAAGGGATTCCTGCTCTCAGGGCAGGACTTCCTCTGGCCGCCGCTCGCGGATGCTGGTGAGCATGCGGTCGACCCGAGCCTGCTGGCGCGCGACAGTTGGGAGACCAACGTTCCATTCGGTCTGCATCTCGGCCATGAGTTTCTCGGAAAGCAGAGAGTGGTGGCGTCGGCCGCCGCGGCGGAACAGGGCGAGGGAGCGCGCTGGTGGGGCGTGCGTCAACTCGAGAAGGGGCCTTTCCCACGTCCGGGTGCGCAGGTGCTCGATGCGGAGGGGGGGCGGATCGGCATCATCACCTCGGGAGGCCCGTCACCGAGTCTGGGCCGGGTGGGCATCGGCATGGGCTACATCTCTGGAGTCACGGAAGGCGATGAGGTTCTCATCGCGCCGAACCCGCGCAAGCAGGTGCGAGCGGTGGTTGTCCGAGCTCCCTTCGTGTAGCGGCTGGGGAATATCGGGATCCATCGCACAAGACCAACGCACCACGACTTTCAAGAATCGGTCCCACGAGGGACCGCTACATGAGTGCAAGCGCATCGCGTCCCAACACGACCGCCGCGGCGCTCATCCTCATCATGCTGCTCTCCTCTCTGTTCGGTGCGTTCCAGCCCGAAGTCGAGGTACAGGAGGACACTTCATCGCTGTTCAACGAGGATGTCGTGCTCACCCTCGCCCAGCAGGGAGCGATCAATCTGGTCACCGGCAGGGCGAGTACCACCGACTTCGTGACCACCGCGGTCCCGACCAGCGGTTCGTCGAACGACCCGGGCAACGAGAACAACGTCGCCATCAACTCGCTGGCGCAACTACCGTCGGGCGATGTCATAGTCGCAGGCTCATTGCGCGGAGAGGTGCACTTTGATTCGCTGGCGGCCGTCAATCAGGACCACCACAACGCGTTCGTGGCTGAACTCACGCCCTACGGCACCTGGCAGTGGCTCTCGCAGACCACCATTCCCCTGGGTGCGGCAGATTCCGGCGCATTCGGCTTGGACGTGACCGTATCCTCCTCCGGTGAGATCTTCCTCGTCGGCGTCTTATGGAATGCAATCGAGTTCGGTACCCACCTCGAGTTCTCCAACGGCATGAGCAAGGACGGATTCATCGCTAAACTCGACAGTTCGGGCGATTGGAAGTGGAGCTCCACCTTCGGCGGCACTGGCAATGACGACTCGATGAACGGAGTGGCGGTTGACTCGAACGGAGATGCGTACGTCGTGGGCGCGTTCCGCGACCATGCCTACTTCAGCAACATCAGTTACAACCACCAGAAGAATGAGGATGCGTTCGTGACCAAGGTGAACCGCAGCAGCGGGGATTACGAGTGGGTCTCGTTCGGCATGGGGAACTACGACGAGAACGGCACCGCGATCGTCATCGACGGCAACGATCGTATCTTCGCCACAGGCTACTACCACGGGGCGCCGGTGTTCGGTTCGACGACATTGGCCAACCCGGGAAGCACCGCAGCATGGATTGGAGAGATGGACCTCGACGGCACTTGGCAGTGGGTGAACGAGGCGGTCACCACCTTCGGGGCGATCATCCCCTTGGACATCACCTACAGCAGTGCGGGCATCTACATCTGTGGAGCCATGTCAGGCCTCATCCAGATCGACGGAGTCGCCCATTGGGCCAACAGCACAGGAAGCCCCGGATGGAACGCGTTCGTGGGACTACTGCATTACAACGGTAGTTGGAACTGGCTGATCAACAGTACCGGACACACGCAGATCGCACGCGGAATCGGTATCAACCCGCTTGGGGGGGTGGTCATCACCGGCTGGTTCGACATCGATGACCCGGCGATTGCGAACGCCACCTTCGGTGCACACGCCATCATCAATGCTCCGTACAGTGTGTTCGTGGCGGGAGTCTCTCCCAGTGGCCAGTGGATGTGGGCGACTAGTGTCGGCGGACCGCTGTTCGACAGCGGGACGGACGCCATGTTCTCCAGCAATGGGAAGTTGCTGGTCGCGGGTCAGTTCTGCCTGAACCAGGTCGCTCAGGCGAGCGGATGCGGGATGAACATCGATGGTACGCTCTACTTCTCTGATTCCTTCTTCAATGGCAGCGGTTTCGTCTGGGGGCTTTCCACCGACAGCGACCTCGACAACCGTAGCGATCTGGTGGACAACTGTCCGCTCGTGCCCAACTACAATCAGACCGACATGGACAGTGACCAGATCGGGGATGTCTGTGATGACGACATGGACGGCGATGGACGGCTGAACGTGGATGATGACTGTCCAACAGGGGTGATCAACTGGAATGCCACCGACTGGGCTCTCGACGCTGATGGCGACGGCTGCCGCGACTCGGACGAGGACATGGATGATGACAACGACGGCGTGCTCGACTCGGTCGACGACTGCTTCGGGCCGGACACATACCGCAACTGGACCGCCAACGACGCCAACGACTACGACCGCGATGGCTGCCACGACACCTTCGAGGACGACGACGACGATGGCGACGGCGTGGATGATGTCGATGACGACTGTGCTTTCGCCCCCAGCACCAAAAACTGGACCTCCTCTGTGAGCACCGATCATGACACTGACGGCTGCCGTGACGCCGGCGAGGATCTCGATGACGACAACGATGGCGTGCTCGACGACGATGACAACTGTGCCAAGGGAGAACTTGGCTGGAACAGCACTCAAGCCAACGACATGGATGGCGACGGCTGTCGCGATGTTGATGAGGACTTCGACGATGACGGTGACCAGATCACTGACACCTGGGACGACTGTTTGTCTGGGGCGATCAACTGGAACTCGAGGGGCGCCCCCGACCTTGACAACGACGGCTGCCGGGATACCGACGAGGACTTCGACGATGACAACGACGGTGTATCGGATGCTGATGAAGCGACCAACGGTACCGATCCTCTGAACGGTGACAGCGACGGCGACGGCAAAAACGACGGCGCTGAAGGCACCACAGATACTGACGGTGACGGCATCATCGATGCACTTGAATCAGCGAACAACGACGCAGACAACGACGGCGTATCGGATGAGCAGGATGCGGCGAATAATGATCCGACCAATGACTCTGACAACGACGGTATCAACAACGAGACCGAAGTTGCGGCGGGTACTGATCCGCTGAATCCGAACGATGCAGGCACTGACACCGACGGTGACGGCACGCCAGATAACATCGATACCGACGATGACAACGACGGTGTATCGGATGCTGATGAAGCGACCAACGGTACTGACCCTCTGAACGGTGACACCGACGGCGACGGCAAAAACGACGGCGCTGAAGGCACCACCGATACTGACG
>CATMIM010000021.1 GCA_950068635.1 uncultured Candidatus Poseidoniales archaeon | reverse complement strand
GGACTGGTTGGGCAAGTTCGCCAAAGGGGCCAGTGACACGGGGCAGGCCGTCGTTGGGGCTGTCGTGGAGGCACCCAAGGTCGCAGCCAGGGTGTTCACCGATCTGTTCACTTCGAAGTCGAAGAAGCGCGGAGAGGAGCGGGAGAGACCGTCCGAAGATCTCCTGGACGCAGCCAACGTCGTGCTCGAACATCACGAGGGTGAGCGGGAATTGGAACGGCTTGATGACATCGCCGGCGGACTGCTCGATCGTGGAGACCCGCACCCAGCGAACATCGCGCTGCCGCCATCCGAACAGGTGGCCGGCAGAACGGTGCGCAAGCCCAAGCGTGTTCCTGCCGCGAAGCGAAAGTCAGCCGCCAAGGGCAAGGCGACCACCGCGGTGGCGGTTGGCATCGAGACTCCAGACCTCGAGCCGGAGGATTCACAGGCCGCTTCAACCCCCGTGCGCAAGGACGAGGACGATGAACTCGACCTCGACCTGTGAGGCGGCTGGATGACCTGGATGGCGGGAGTGGACGAAGCAGGGCGCGGGCCGTGCCTCGGACCGTTGGTTGTGGCTGCCTTCGCACTTCCTCAAACCGATCTGGAGTTGCTCGTTGAGAACGGGGTGGACGATTCCAAACAGTTGGACCCTGATGAGCGGCGGCGGGTTGCTGACTGGCTCAAGTCTGAGGGGGCCGAGCGAGGGTGGCGCATGCAGGTGCACATCTCGAGCGCACATGACATCGACCTCGCCATGCAGGTGAGCAACCTCACGAGTCACGAGATCGACATCTTCGCTCTGCTGCTCGACGCCGTCATCGGGGGTGCAGGAGAGCTGGGTGGCGGAGTGCTCGCCCTCGACGCCTGTCATACGGATGCGCACCGATTCGGGGAGCTTGTCGCCAGCCGGCTCGATTCCTGGCCGTGGGCGGGCTGGAAAATTGACAGTCGCCATAGGCACGACGAAACGAATCCGGCGGTATCAGCGGCTTCCGTGCTGGCGAAGGTGGAGCGAGACGAACAGGTGCGAACACTGGGAGCGGAGCTCGAAGTCCCGATTGGGTCAGGATACCCCAGCGATGCCAAGACGCGGGAGGCATTGTCGACACTCGTCGCAGGCGACGAACCGTGGGAGCACCTGCGCTGGGGATGGGCGACGACCGCCGAGGCGTGGAAGGCATCGCATGGGAGCGCGGTCCCCCTGCGGCCGCTGGACGGACGGTTCAGGCCCGGTCAGCAGCGTCTGTCCTTGTGAGGGGAAACGGGGCTACGCGAACGGGCGGATGTCCCAATCGTCAAGAGGGGTCGGCAACAGGACGGCGTGAATCAGATGGCTGATGTGGACGCACTCTCACGACTCGCGCGCAAGTACAGCCTGCAGAACGCGCTCGAATACGATGGAGAGGGGCAGGTCAAGTCGGTGATGGGCCGAGTGTTCGGTGAACAGCCTGAACTGACGACCCAGGCAAGCGTGCTCGGTCCGCTGGCGGCGAAAGCCGTGGCTGAGGCCAACAGCCTCCACGCCGAGCATGGGGCAGAGCATGTCCGCCAACTGCTCGCCGACGAGTTCCCCGACGCGCTCGAGAAGCGGGTGCACGAACGCAGGGAGGGACTGCCCGAGCTGCCGAACAGCGAGGGGCGCGAACTCGTGTTCCGATTCGCCCCCAATCCGAACGGTCCGCTCACACTCGGCCACAGCCGAGGCGTGATCATCAACAGCGAGTACGCTCGCCAGCACGGTGGACGCATCGTTCTCCGCTTCGACGACACCGGAATCAAGACCAAGCCACCGCTCGCCGAGGCGTACGGCTGGATCGACGACGAGTTCCGCTGGCTCACCGGCCGCGCCCCCGACGTGCGCCTGCTGGCGTCAGAGAGGATGGACCTCTACCTCGACAAGGCGAGGGATTGCCTCGCGCAGCGAATCTGCTATGTCTGCACCTGCACCGCTGACGAGTTCAAGGTAACCAGGGTGGCACGCGAGGCCTGCCCGTGCCGCAGCCGATCATCTGAGCAGAGCCTTGCGGAATGGGAGAAAATGCTCGACGGGACTTACGCTGAGGGAGAGGCGGTGGTGAGAGTGCTCACTGACATGGAGGAGAGCAACCCGGCGCTGCGCGACTGGCCTGCACTGAGGATCCAGACCGGAGAGCACCCGCTGGTGGGCACTCGCTACAGGGTCTGGCCGCTGCTCGACTTCCAGAGCGCCATTGATGACGAGGAGCAAGGGGTCACGCACATCATCCGGGGCAAGGACCTGATGGACTCGACCCGGAAGCAGACACAACTCTACGACAAACTGGGCTGGACCTACCCAGAGACCCTCTACTGGGGCCGGGTGAAGGTGCACGAGTTCGGTGGATTCTCCACCTCGCAGATGCGGGCTGACATCGAATCCGGTGAATTCTCCGACTGGGATGACATCCGCCTTCCGACCATCCGCGCGCTGCGCCGCCGCGGCTTCACCGCAGAATCCCTCCGGTTGTTCTGGGTCGAACTGGGATTGACGCAGAAGGACATCTCAGTGCCCTTGGCGACGCTGGAGGCGCACAACTCCGGGCTCGTCGACGCCTCCACCCCGAGGCTCTCGTTGCTGCGCGACCCGGTGCGTCTGGCGCTCGATGTCTCCGCGGTCGAGATGCCCTCCGAGTTGGTTCTGCCCAACCACCCGACTGAGGATCTGGGAGTCAGGACATGGCCGCTCGACACTGACAGCGGTCTGGAGGTGCTCATCGAGAAGGGAGACCTGGAGTTCGCTCTCTCTGGCGATGGTGTGCTGCGGCTGAAGGAGTTCGCCGACATCGAGGTGACATCTGATGGCGGCGGGAGGATGCTGCACTTCGAGAAGGGCGACGGCGTGCGCATCGTTCACTGGCTGGCTGCCGGAGTCGAGCGGGACGCGGTGCTGCTGCACGACTGCGAGGGGGAGTTGCAGCACCCGTGCATGCTGGAATCAAATGACCATGCGGAGGGCACGCTGGTGCAGTTGGAGCGAGTCGGGTTCGCCCGCATCGAGCAGGTTGGCGATCGGGGGCGGCCATGGCGGCTGGTCTGGACCCACGGCTGAATCCGAAAGTCAAAGGCGGGCGGCCACGAGTGGGCAGCGTGGACGAAGCGAGCACCGCGCGCACGGCAAGGGAGCGGATGGTGCAGGAGCAGATCGTCGCACGCGGGCTTTCCGACGAGCGTGTTCTGGCGGCGATGCGCACGGTGCCACGCCACGAATTCGCCCCCTCTGCACCCCTTTCCAAGGCATATGTCGATTCACCGCTCTCGATCGGCTTAGGTCAGACCATCAGCCAACCGTACATGGTGGCCTACATGTCAGAGCAGTTGACCGGGTTCCCAGAAGGCGCCAAGGTGCTCGAACTAGGGACCGGCAGCGGCTATCAGGCAGCGGTGCTGGTGAAGATGGGATTCGAGGTGCACACCCTGGAACGCATCCAGGAACTGGCCGACTCCGCCCGCGCTACGCTTGACAGACTGGGGCTGTCGCCCGCCAGCCTGAACGTCGCTGACGGTCATGCTGGCTGGCCGAGCGAGGCTCCTTATTCCGCGATCATCGCCACCGCCTGCGCCAGATCGATTCCCCAGGAATGGATCGAGCAGGTCGAGCCTCGCGGAGTGATCATCGCCCCGATCCAACGCCGTTTCGGTCGCCAGATGCTCGTGAGGGTCACCAAGAGAAGTTCCGGACTGGACACGCAGAATCTCTGCCCTGTTCGCTTCGTTCCACTCGTCGACGAACGAGGGGGAGGGCGCCGAGCCTCGGCGCTGAGCAGACTGCTGCGGAGACGCTCTTGAATCACTCGCGCTTGGCGAGTTTGCGGATAGCGGGTTTCGCTTCGAGGCGGGCGAGCGCCTCGCGGTAATCGTTGGGTGAGAAGTAGCCGCTGAACTCTCCGTTCAAGTCCACCGCCACCACCGCGTGCGGCTGGCGGGCGTTCATCTTCTCGATCATCGCATCGATGTCATCGTCGAGTCCCACCTCCATGACGTCACCATCCATGTGCATCCCGCAGGTGTCCGAGTTCACGTCGATGCCACCAGCAACCGCCATCAGGATCTGCGCCGGCGAAATGACCCCCTTCACCTTGTTGTCGTCACCGAGCACGATGAGAATGCCACGGCGAAGCGCCACCAGTTTCCCTGCTGCATCGGCAAGCGTGTCATCCATTCCCACAGTGTCATGTTCATCGGTGAGCACGAGGTCGCTCACCTGTAAGTCATCAGACATCATCGCACCTCGCCCAGAGTCGCCACTCACCAGTTCATAGAACTGTTGTTTTGAATCTTAGACCTTGCCAATCCACTCGACTGTATCGACTGGCGACCACCCCTACTGGTCCGCAACCGGTGAATCATCGGCATTGTGCGCTCAGGAGCCTCCGCCGACCCGTTGACTTCAAGGCAGGTTCGATGCGCCTGTCTCCCAGAGGGAGATGGGATGGGACCTCATCGCGCGGTTCGTGCAGCTCCGTTCGTGCTGTTGCTGATGCTGGCGGCAGGACTGCTTCCGCTGACTCCTCTGAGCGGGTCCGCGGACGCTCAGGTCACCTGCTGTGATGCACACACGTACGACTTCGTGCTCATCGGGGAGGGGGACGACGGCAGGCTCTCTCCGTTCGCCGCCGACCTCGGTCAGGAGCAGGAGGCATGGGTGAATCAGTCCACACCCCAGAGGACCGAGATCGCCAAGTGGCTGGTGTCGGGCATGGTGGCCGGTGACTATCCAGAGAAGGATTGGAGATTCGAATTGTCCTACGAGGTGGAGAACGCTGCCGGGATGCAGGTCAATGCCACTGTCGAGGTGCGCATCGGTGACCGGACCTACGAGGCGGGAACCTGGACCAACCCGACATATTCCCCGGGGACAGGCACCATCGAGATCGATGTGCCCGTCGATGCGGGCAGAATTCACTCGACCGGTGATGTTGTGATCGTCACCTTCAGTGTCGAGACGCTGATCTTCAACGCGCCGGGAGATGATGCGGGGGTCCGCTTCGTCTGGGGCACCGAGGAGAACCGCGGATTCCTCTCCGTCGAGTTGCCACTGTTCGAGATGGACTGGCAACCGCCTATGGTCCAAGGGCACGTGGTCCACTTCCCAGTGGTGCTGCGCTCCGGCTTCGGCCAGCAGATGTGGGACAAGACGTTGGTGGAGTTCCGCGTCGATGGTGTGGCGGTCAGCACGGTGATCGCCACCACGCACCCGGACGGAGTGCAGGCGATCCTCACCTGGCAGGCACCCGCTTCGGCCGAGGACGGGGTCTACACGGTGAACCTCTCACTCAGGATCGATCCCGCACAGACGATCCCATTCGATGGCGGCATCCAGATGGCGCTCACCTTCGGCGACAACGGAGGGGCGGTGATCGGGATGTTCCCGCCTGCCGAACCGCTGCGCAGCGGGGGCTCGGACCTCAGCGTGAACATCAACGCCGAGGTGGACAGCGGAGACAGGTTACGCCGGATGGTGAGCATCGAGTTCAGCGGCCCGATGGCGCAGTGGGTGCGCTGGGGACTGGACAACATCGGCAATGACAGCCTCGACAGCATCTCCATCTGGCGCGATGTCTCACCGACCAGTTCCACCGAGGCGGTACGCAACAACCAGCAGATCGACGATGTCGAGATCCAGGCGCTCGAATCTCATCTCTTCGGTCGAGCCTCTTCCCTGTCGGACTTCCTGTTCGACGGGCTGATGCTCGAACCTGAACGGCTTCTTGGAGTACGCCCGGTGGAAGCGGCAGCGTCGCCGAGCGTTCGAATCAACCTGCACGGCGAGCGTGGCTTCAGCTCAACGAGGGTCACCATCACCATCGACCTGCTGGAGAACATCCACATCAACGAGAAGATGGTGCTGTTCGACACCTTCGTTCGCGTGCAGCCCTCGGCCACCCCATTCTGGACGGTGGTGGTCATCGAGGCGCACCTGCGCACATCGGCGATGGTGGGATGTGCCGCCGTCGATGGCATGGGAGTCGACTACACGCACAACAGGGTGCTGGTGACCGAGCGCATCGAGGTCGCGCGGCAGACGCTGACCAGCGACGGTGAACTGGGTGACTTCTCGGTGGTGTTCGTGTTCGGCAGCGTGGTGCACAGCCCGCTGCTGTCGTTCATCGAATCGCTCGCCCTGCTGGGGGTGGTGATGCTGTTCGCTTGGCTGATCACTCGCGGCAAGTCGCGCACCGGCATCTGGCTCAGCCTTCCGGCACTGCTCGCAGTCTGGCTGGTCGCCTACATCCTCGCCCTCCCACTCCCATTCCTGCTCGGTGCCGTGGGTGCCGCCGGACTGCTGCTTCTCGTGATAGCGTTCATCACCCCGCGGACGCTCGACGAGGAATCGTTGCTCGATGCGCTCGACGCGTTCGCCACCATAATCCCCGGCAGGGGAGGGCGTAAGCGTCGCTTGCCGGTGATTCCTGTGGTGATCTGCCCCGCCTGCTCGATGCGCAACCCGGTTGCCAGCGAAGAGCGACCCCTCAGGATGCCCTGCGGTGGCTGTGGTGCTCGCCTACGCATCGACTGATGACCGGCAGAAGGCGTTTGAACCACGGCGCGCTGCGGACCACGATGCACTCCTTGCTGGAGACCGAGCCGTTCGAGAGTCTGGCACCTGTGCTGCGAGCCGCGGCCGGTGCACTCGGAACCGACTCGCCGGTCACCTTGCTCGCTGAGCCCACGGCCGTCGGCGCGCTGGCGCTCGCGCATCTGGAGGCAGCCATGCTGGATGCAGGGATCGCATACAGAAGGCGTGTGCCGCCTCGCGATGGACAGGAGTCGGCAGCGATCATCATCAGCGAGGGTTCGCCACAGGAAGAACCGGAGCCACTTGGATCCGGACCGTTCAGGTTGCACCTCTCTCCGCTCAGCGTGCACGCGCTCCACGGTCATGATGGCAGTCCTCATTCGGGCACGTTGTCACCGGTCGCACAGGCGGCTGCGCTGGCTGCGGAGCTCGCACCGGACGGCAGGCGCGTGCGCATGCTGCGTCCCTGGCTGCTCGCTGGGAACTGGCTCTCGGACGCGCTCGACACCTCGTATGACCCGGTCTACAGCAGGTTGCGCGACCATCTGCGCGATGAGGGGGCGTTTCGCGTCGTGCCGATTCCCTCGGTGAGCGAACCCGATGCCACCCTTCTACCCACCATCGATGAGGAGCGGCTGTCCGCCACGAAGGATTCGTGGAGCGGGCTCGACGAGCAGCAGCGGGCGGAGGCACTCTCGGAGATCGCGGCACCCGAGGTGTTCAGCGGCACGCTGGGTACCGCTCGCCTGGAAGAACTGGTCTGGCACCGGCTGGTGGTCTCTAACCGCCCTCGCGACCTGCATTCGCAATTCGCCGCCCTGCAGAGGCGATTCTCTGACGACGCACTCGAAGCCGTCGGCACCAGCATCGACCAACTTCTCTCCACGGGAGAGGTGGAGTGAATTTCGGACTCAGTCGACGATGAGGCGGATCTGGTCACGCTTGTAGCGCCAGTCCGCCGAGAGCCGGCCGGTTCCGATGTGGTAGCGAGCGCTTCGGCGAATCTTCGATTCGGTGAGTTCCAACTGCCGACGGTTGTGCAGATCCTTGCGGTTCTGCTCGAGGTGGTCGACGAGCCTCAAGGCCTTGCGCATCAGGTTCATCATCTCGTCGGGATATTTCGGGATCCTGTCATTGTCCACGAGTACGCCGGCCACCCTCTTGTTGAGCAGCAGGCGGACGTTGGGAACTGCGTGCTGGTCTCGCAGGATGGTGCCGATCGTGGCCGCTGATTTGCCGTCGTCATACAGTTCGCAGATGAGTTGTTCCACCTTCTCCTTGTCCTGCTCCGACCACTCGGGGACCTCGGATAGCAGGGGCCTTGTGGAACCTGAGGAGCCTCTGCCGCCGCTGTGCATTTTCGCCATCGTATCACCTCAAGCGACCCGCCGACCTGCTCCCCCTTCATAACCGCTACGCTGCAAGGATGCATGCCCCTCGTGTGCCCGGTGCCGGCATGGAGCGCACGCCTAGGAACGAGAACGATGCGGCATGGCCTGAACAAGTGGTCGCGAAGCCTGCGGAATGCTTTTCTCATTGGAAGGCCGAGCGCATGACCGAGGATTGCAGTGTCGGACGAACAGATCGGCCACGTGTCGGCGTACTACAGCAAGATCGGCGTGGCCGCCATCGAGCTGACCGCGACGCTCTCCGTGGGTGAGAAGATCAAGGTGAAGGGTGCGACCACCGACTTCGAGATCGAGGTGACCTCGATGCAGATCGACCACGAGGCGGTCGAGACCGCCGCTGCTGGAGCGAGCATCGGACTGCTGGTTCCGGAGAGGGTCCGCCGGAACGACGCTGTGTTCCGCGCCTGAGCCGATTCACGCAACGTCCCTGTCGTGGTCGCTTGACTGTGCGCGCGCTCCCCAGCATCAGCATCCAGGGTTCAGACCCACAATGAACTGAACCAGGGCCGGAGTGGACCAATGACGCCCTCGGTCTAATATAGCCAATTGACCAGTGAGATACGTTCAGAGGAAATGCATCATGACGAGCCAGACCGTCGTCTACACGGTTTCCGCGACGATATTCGCAATATTGTTCGGTGAACTGATATTACCAGCATCGATAGGTAATTCTCCGCCAATACTGAGCAATCCTGTGACGTTCGTGGCAATGACGTTCTATTATGTGACGATCTCATTCCTGTTTTCAAAAATACTCGGAAGATACGGTACGAAAATGGCACTCGCCGCGTTTTTCGTGTACGGGGGCATCGCCGAGTTGATTCTATTCGGCAATGTAGGAGATGTTGTAGGATTCGTGTTTTTCGGATGCCTGTACATCTTCCTGTTCGGAGTGCCGATCTGGCTTACGAAAAAATTGACTGTGAAAGGGCAACATTCCGAAACTTGAGTCAAAGGGCTCCCCTTGCGATCAGGGGTGTAGACCCACAAGGATCAGCCATTGGGATGGGGCCCATATGTTCACAATAAATATTTATCTCCAAGTTTATAAATATTTCTTACTTTACCTGCATAAATGAGTAAATGATCCATTCTAATTTAAGTTAAAAAATTATATTTAAATTAGCGAACTAGAATTTTAAACCTTTAAAACCTATCAAAACCGGTCATTGCTTAATTTCTTTTACAATGTCATATTTGAAATGTGAAAAAGTTACTATTTATAGTTTTTTGTTTATTTTTATATATCGGTTCCTTCGCTTGGGCTGAAACTTTTACAACGCGACAAACACTAAGTGATGATGAAACCTTCACTGTAGATTCTGGTGACACATATTATTACGATGGTGACAAAGTAATTGATGCAGTAGGTCGCTCCAATGTAACTGTGATTAACAATGGAAATATAATTGCTCATGCAACGGATGGTTCTCCAACTGAACTTATACATTGTGGATCAGGATGCGATGACACAA
>CATMIM010000020.1 GCA_950068635.1 uncultured Candidatus Poseidoniales archaeon | reverse complement strand
CGGCGGGTAGCGAACCCGTCACGGGACAGCCAGCCGGTGGCGCGCAGCATCGTCAAGCGCAGGTCCAGTCCGTCGCCGTCGTCGTTGGCGACGGCCTCGTACTCATTGCTGCCCGGACAGAGCACAGCGATTCCGCTGATGCGGTCCTGCAGCGCCACGAACTGGCTGAAATGCTGTGTCAGCACGTGTGGCTGCTCCCAGGATGGGTCATGTGGCAAGCTGGCGTTGCGCAGGATGACGTCGAACGCTCCTCCGGCGTGCGCCTTCCTGACATTCAGCCCTGAGGGAATGCAGAGCCGTAGTCTGTGGTCACGGCAGCGGTTGTCCATCCAGGTCTCCACCTCGACGACATCGCTGCCGGTCCTGAGCGTGATGTAATGGTCGACTGTCAGCCAGTCGAGTTCGTCGGATCGCCGCTGGGTATCATCGTCGAAATGGGTTGGTAGCGCCCACGCCACATTGAGGCGGACAGTGCTCGCCCACGCGTCCTCGGTCTGCACGGAGACGAACACGGTTCGCAGATCCTCATCCTCCTGGTCTGAGAGCCGTCGGTCAACCTCCTTCGCCCGCTGCTTGAGCGGTTCGCCCTTGCCCGTGCCGACCTCCACCGGCCATCCTCCTGGCGACCAGTCGTAGGAGTCGCCGGCATCCTCGGAGTCCTCGAGCCGGCCGACGCCGGAGAAGGTCTTCTTGGACGCCGTGTGCGTCACGTCGAACCTGCCGTCATGTCGGAAATCGATGCGAATGTGTCCGTTGGACATCCATTCGACCGCTTCGTCAGTACCGCCGATCTCAACCGGCCGGTCCGGCAGGCTGATCGTCTCCCTTCCGGGCAGCACGTGAGCCACGTGCACGCCCGGAGGCAGCTCGTGGATGATCACCTGACCCATCAGCCGTGGCAGTTCGACGTTGATCGCCCGGTCGGGGTGCATGTGCATGCCGAACAGCGGTTCGGTGACACCGATCATTCCGTGCAGGGAGCAACCCGGAGCCGGTTTGGAGAGGTCGATCTTCACGCGTGTGCCGGCTTCGAGATAGCAGCGGTAGGCGGGCAGCGCGATGTCGACCGGCAGCGTGCCCGACCAAGGGACGGGCAGAGGGTTGTGCAGCAGGATCGGGACCGCGTCACGATCGACGTGGTGCAGGTTCATCTCTTCTATCAGGTCGCCACGGACATCTTCCATCAGCATCGCTGAGATCTCCTGTGCGTGGCGGAATCGCACCTCGTCGTCGTCGTGCACCGCATCCACCGAACATCCGCAGATGTCGTCATGCGGGTGGTTACGTAGGACCTCGCGCCAGGCCAGCGCCAGACTGGCAGCACGGTTGCGGCGTCCCCATGAGTTCGTCGTGGCGGAGAGCGGTTCGACCTGGTCGGTGAGCACGCGCATCGTCTGGTCGTTGAGCCGCTTCAGGTACATCCGGCTGCTGAACACTCCCGAGAGCACGTTGCGGTCCCAGCCATCGTGAAGTTCCCCTTGGTGGCGGTGGATCTTCTTGCGCCCGATCCACTTCTTCATCTCACTGATGAACTCCGCGAAAGACGAGTGCTTGAACTGCGCACGTGAGCCGAATTCCGCGTTGGCGGCGTCAATGAGTCGGGGCAGCGCGCTCTGCGGGTGGGTGTGGTCGGAACCCTGACCGAACAGCATCTGGTCCGGTCGCCAGTCATACTTCTCCTGGTGCATGTCCAAGAGGGTGTACATCCGCTCCATGGCCGTGTCCACGTTCACCCTCCCCGAGTCCTTGCGTTCCAACGGCCGCTTCTCGAATCCCCACGCCATCAGGTTCGGGTAATCGGGCACCTGCTTGATGGAGAGCACCTCCGTTTCGCCGTCCGCCGCCTGCCAGTAGAACACGCCACGCGCATCCTTGGCGACCCACGGGCCCGCACCGCGGGTGAAGATGAACGAGTCGAGTCCGCAGCCGCGCAGAATGGCTGGCAGTTGATTGACGTGGCCGAACGGGTCGGGAACGTATCCGACTTCTGAGCGTCCACCGAATTCCGCAGCAGTGCTTGCGCCCAATTGCAGATTGCGGATCAAGGCCTCTCCACCGACGAGATACTCGTCGGGCAGGACGTACCAGGGACCGATGGAGAGTCTGCCCGCCTCGACGAGATCGACCAATCGTTGACGGTTCTCCGGCCGCGCTTCGAGATAATCCTCGAGCACGACCGTCTGGCCATCGAGTTCGAAGGTCGGGAACGCTTCCGGATTCTCTTCCATCAGGTCGAGCAGGTCGTCGACCAGTTGCACCAACTTGTAGCGATACTGCTGGAACGGCAGGTACCACGCCCTGTCCCAATGGGTGTGCGGCACGATGTGCCCGAGGATCTTCGCTTGGCCTGGCTCGGCCGACGGTGACATGTCGAGCGGCTCTTCCGGCTCGGAATCCACCTCCAACTCCTCCTCCCGCAGGGGTGTGCGCAATGGAGAGAGCACCTCCAATTCCTCGATCTCGACTTTGACATCGTCGCGAGGGTCGGCCAGTTCGTGCTCCACCACAGGTCCAATCGACTCCGTCAGTGCATCGAGCGCGGCGTCGACTTCTTCCCCCGGCAGCATCTCTTCCTGCTCAGGTTCGGGTGGCGTCACGGGAGGGGGTGCCAAGGGGGGCATTCCGGTAGGGCCGCTCGGAGGTGCAGCAGGAGGTTGTCCAGTCATCATTCCCAACGCAGCGTCCATCAGTTGTTCCTCTGAGGGGCTCTCGTCCGCTGCTTCGGGTTCCTCTAACTCCCAGACGACGGCCAATTCATCGTCTAATTCCTTTTCAATCACATCATTGTGTCCGCAATTATCACAGGTCCAGATGTTTCCAATCGGAGAACTCACCTCCGAGGGTGTGTATGAACGGTGGGCGTAGTCGCAAGTAGGACAGTACGACACCACCTCCTCCTCTGAATCGTCAGGCGTATCCTGTTCTTCTTCTATTGGAACGTCATCAACCTCCTCGTCAACAGGGGGTCCAGGAGGTCCTGAAGGTGGGCCGCCGGGATGTACTGATGGAGGCCCCGTGGGTGGTCCTCCGCTGGGGGGACCTCCTGCCGGAGTCCCTGAGGATGGTCCGCCGGGTGGGCCTGATGGAGGCCCTGAGGGTGGGCCTGATTGTGATTCGGGGGGTGATCGAGCAGGGGGCCCTCTCGGTGGGCCGGAACGCCTTCCCGGGGGGCCGCGTGGAGGGCCTCCTTTCTTGCTCTTGACGACCCTCCGCTTGCGCGCCATGCGCGCGGACACTTCGACCTCTCTTTGAATACTATCGACAGGCCATGTGAAATCGGGCGAGCGCCGCGGTCAGGAATCGGTAGGTGTCAACAACGATTCGACACGTGCATCAATGTCTGGAGCGATGAGTTTCAGCGCGTTCCACTCTCCATGCGCCGCAATCGTCTGCTGCATTGTCTGGGCGGCGAGGTCGGACGGCTCGCGGTATGCGAGTGCGTTCCTGAGGGTCGCCGCCAGAGCGGAGTGAGGCAGATCGTGTTCCAGGCAGAGATGCAGTGGCCCCAGAATGCGGTCGTGAAGTCCCAGTTTGCGGATCGGGTCGCGGCAGTTGCGCTCGATCGGGTCGCTGATGGTCTCGTCCTGGTATTTCCCCAGCGCCCGCTCGCACCACTCCTGTTGCTCATCGGGAGCGAACCCGAACTCAGCGATGAGCGCTGCCGATGACTCGGCCCCGACCGCTCGTGCGACCGTTGCGATATTCTCGTCGTTGGCCGCGTCGGCCAGCATGCCGTGACCCGCCTGTGCGCCCAGATAGCAGACGGCAGCATTGATCGCGTTGTAGGTGTACAACTTGCGTGTGAGTTCGATGGCGAAATCAGGCCGAGGCTCGAAGCCCGGGACGTCCTTGAGAAGTTCCGGATTCACCAGTGCATCACCATCCAATGGCAATGTCCAGTGATCCTGCACCTGAACGGTCAGGCTGCCGTGTTCCGCCACCTGCTCCTCGGTCGGTTCGATGCATGAGCGCAGAACCTGCGCCTGCGCCACGCCCAATCCCTCGAACGGAAGGTGTTGGCGCACGAGCGCTGCGGGATTGGGATGATTCTCACACAGGATGAGGTCGATCGGTCCGAACATCACCCGGCACTCGATCGACTCCTTCATCCATTCAGCCCATTCGGCCAGGTTGTCACCGCCGATCGACGTCATCAGCAGGTCGGCGACCGAAACCAGAGCGGCTACCTCGCCGCGCAGAACATCTGGTGTCCCCCTCACCGGACCGATTTCGCTCACCTCGCCGGTAGCCAGATTGCACAGTTTGTAGGTTGCTCCATCCAGTACCCTGGACAGGCCTGAGTCACGGTCGACGAAGTGTATCTTCCAGCCGGCGTCGTGCAGCAGCTGTGCGAGAAACCCCCGACCGACTTTGCCTGCCCCGAAGATGACCGCCAGAGGCATCAGAGTCCACTCCTTGCCAGCCGTGCCGCACCCAGTCCAGAGGGTTCTGCGCCTCCAACGAGTTCGATTCCCTGTGGCCACCGCTGGGCCCGAGCCTCGATCACCGGGCCGACCATCGCCAGCCCTCCGGCCATGCGCACCCTGCGGCCCTCTTGGGTGTACGGCTTGAGAGCCTCCCTGATCGGCTCGAGAGCATCCACGAGTCCATGGACGATGCGCCACCCCTGCAATCTGGCATCGATTCCCGATTCGTTGGGATCGGTCTCCCAACCGCCGATGTGGTCGGGGTCCGGGACGAGTCCTCGTCTCCCGTCGATCTCGGCGTCGAAGCGGGGAAGGGATTCGAGTTCCTCGAGCGCAGCCGGCTCACCCATCTCATCTGTCAGCCACAGCAATGTCAATCTACGCAGCGCCTGGTTCTGCACCCCGGTTGGCGCGTCTGGCAATTCGGGAAACGCCCGTAGCAAGGTGACTCCTCCACTGTTGGTGGATGAATAGAGCACTGCAGGATATTGCTCGGTCATCCGGGGCAGGTATGAGAGGCCGGTTTTCAGGGCGTGACTCCTCATCCTGGCCCGCTCATGCGGATCGGAATCGCTGGCGACGACAGCCAGGTGTTCCGAGGTGGTCGCCAGATTGAGCAATGCACGATTTCCCTCGTCCATGGCGACCATTGCCGCTGTGAAGTCATCACATCCTATGCACACTTCCGTGCCCATCTCCAGACCACTGTTATGCGCCCCGGACCGGCTGACGTAACCGGCCAAGGCGCGCGGGTCAGAGATGTTCTCCGGCGTCACCTCTCCAAGCCCGATCCAACGCTCCAACTTCGGGGGAACCGTTGCTCCATCTCCACCGATCCAACCGCGCAGTGAGCGAGGGTCGCTGCAGACGTTTCCAGTCAGTTGCAGATTCAACAGGTCCTTGAGTTGAATCGCCGTTGCTCCGTGACAACGGCCGAGTTCCAGAGCCAACTGGCGCAACCTGCCTGGAAGCCACGAACCTCTCGGTGGGAGCACCGCCTCGATCGTGCGGTCCCGGGTGAGGGTTCCGAGCAGTTCAGCCTGTTCATCCACGACTTCCTTGGGCATCCAAGCCCACCATGGGATCAGGGGTCCGTGCGGCTTTCCATCCCTCACCAGCAGGCCACTCTGGCCGTGTGCCGTGATGCATACCCGCTGAATGTATCCAGGTGGGACCCACCCCCTGAGCTGCTCCTTCACACCCCCCCAGATCCAATCGGTGAGGGTTGCAGGTCTGTGAATCCGCTCAGGTCCTTTCCCGGGTTTGAGCAGATCGTCCGCGAACGAACGCATGTCGATGTTCCCCTCCACATCGAGGAGAACCAGTTTCACGGCCGAACTGCCGACATCTATCCCAAGTGTCACCGGCTCTTCCATCGACTCACCTCAGGGTGCTTTCTCCGGCCATGCGTTCGGTTGCCAACCGAGAGCGGAGATTCCCGGTTCGAGGTCGACGAAACGGCCGGGTGAATCTGATTGGGCGGCTGTGATCAGGTAGCAGTCGATCTGCGGGTGGCCACGGCAGGAGGACGGCTTCCAATCTCCGAGATCGGCTTCAACGGCCCGCTCGTAGAAATTGGCGACATCCGCTTGCAGGAAGGCGGTCGCCTGCAGCCGTCCACCTCGTTCCCAATGCTCTGACTCGTTGGGGACGACCGTACCGATGCGCACCGCGATGCACTCCATTCCTCGCCCGACTGCGTACTCTTCGCCCAACATCTCGACATGCACCTTGCTCTCTCCGTAGAATGAGGTCGGCGCCACACCGTGCTCAACGCCGATCAATTCGCCTTCGAGGTCGCCTCCGGGTTCCAGCCGGTCCTCCAGGCCGATCTGCACGAGTCCGGACGAAGCGAGCACTGCGCGCCTGATTCCTGCAGACGCGGCGCAGCGCATCACCCGCTCGGAGGCGATGAAGTTGTTCGAGCGGATGCTCTCGTCGGGATTGGATGGGTTGGCATCCGCAGCCAGGTGCACCAGCACATCGACCCCCTCGAGAACCTCGGTCAGTTCGGCATCAGCGACGGATGCCAGATCGAAGTGCTGCGTCACCCTTGCCGGCGCCCTCTCATCGTCGGTGTTCCGCGAGGCGGCCAACCAGGCGTCGTGTGGCAGGTCGATGCCGATGAGTTCGTGACCTCGCTCGAGCAGCCGGTCGTGGACGACCCCGCCGATGAGCCCCGCGACCCCGGTCACCGCTACCCGCATCAGCACCCGGAGAGAAGTCCTCCCCCCATGAGGTTGCGCACGCCCGAGCGAGCGGGTCGCGTGCGTGGCCGCGCGTGTGCGGCACAGTCTTGAGCGGCACCCATTCCTTACTCACCATGGCGCAGAGGGGGGATGGAACCCTCGCCCTCCTGCTCGCTCTGCTGCTGTTCCTCGGAGCGGTCGGCGGAACCGCCGTCTGGACGATGTTCACCATCGATGTAGGCGGGCCTCCGCCGGCGGAAGGCAATGATGTGATTGACATCGACCCGGAGCCGACTCCCCCGGTCGAGTGCCAGCCGGATGAGAGGAACATCCTGTCCGCGGACCTGAGCACGGTGATCGGCTGTGAGCCGATCATCGCCCCGTACAACGCCAGCATCTCGAATGGCTCGATCAGAGTGACAGTGGGCAGCATAACCGAACTGGATGTGCATCTGGAAGGTGATGCCGCGAATTCCAAGCGTAACTGCTCAGGCGACGCGGGAGAAGTCCACTATGCTGGTCAAGGGGTGTACCAGTTCTTGGCTTACTTCCCTGGTGAGTCAACCTGCAGTTTCAATTTCTTCAACGAGGCGGGAGAGACGAACGCCACGCTGGACGTGGTGGTCATCGACCGACCGGTGACAGACCTGACTTACATGGCGGATGCACATGTGTTGGTACGCGGCTCATTCTTCATGACCCAACCACCGATGTACGGTGGAGGACAACCGACGAGCTGGGTCGCGGTGCCCGATCTGCCGGACGGATTGGAACTACGCGATGGTGGCATCATCATCGGGGCGCCGACAGAGTTGATGCAAGTCACGGAATTCAACATCACAGCAAGCAATTCGGGAGGATCCTCGTCGACCACGCTCACCTTGACGGTGCTCGATATCGCGCCCTATTCGGTCCGCTACGCTGACGTGGAGGTCATCCTGACGATCGATGAGGCGATGGATTCGATGCAACCCTCGGCCGAGGGTGGTGAGATCGTTGAATGGATGGTAAATCCACCATTGGAACCCGGGTTGGAATTCGACAACTCGACTGGGGTGATCACAGGAACCCCGCAGCAGTTGTCACCGCGCACGGCGCACTTCATCTGGGCGAACAACACGGGTGGCTCCGACGTGACCGTGGTCTACATCACGGTCAACGACCATCCGGTGGCGAGCATCGACTACGGGCTCCAGGAACTCGACCTCGTCTGGAACAACGACACGCTCGACCTGAGTCCATCCACCACTGGCGGTGCGCCCGTCGTCTGGAGCATCGACCCCCCGTTGCCGCAAGGCTTGGTGTTCGAGGGTGCTGACGGACGCATCCATGGCAGCGCGGACACCCTGCACCCGTGGACCAACCACAGCATCTGGGCGAACAACACCGGAGGCTCGTTCCAGACCTGGCTGGAGGTGCACGTCGCTGACATGACGCCGGGCAACATCACTTGGCCTTCTGGCACAGAATACGTTCTGGAAGCAAACAAATCGTTCAGTTCCTCACCTGTGAACCTCGGCCCCACCATCGACGAATGGGACGTCGCCCCGCCTCTTCCCGACGGACTCTACTTCGATACCCTCAACGGTGTCATCTCAGGCTCTCCCGTGGGGAGGGATGGGAAGGTGATCTCACGTCACGCCTGGACAGTGCACACCGTCTATGCCAACAACAGCGGAGGCAGCCATGAGACCAACCTCACCTTCGCCATCCACGACCTCGCCGTCGACCACACCGAACTTGCGAAACGCTCGGTGGGGACCGTCGATTACGGCGGGGCTTGGCCGAGCCTCATCCTTCCAATCGGCGAGTGGGCGTTCGCGGTCGGTGTCGACTGGGATGGCCGTCCGATCATGTCGGCAGGGCACGCGGAACGAGGGCGAGTGGCCGGATACGGGCATGAGACGATGGTGGCGCGGAGCGGAGGGGACAATCGTTCGAACCTCTCGCTGAACGCGCTCGACTGGGTATGCGATGGGCAAGGCAAGACCGTCGGACTGGAGTCGTCGTTCAACGGCTGGAAGGACACCCTGCTGAACGAGGGCTATGCCGTGATCATCGACGCTCAGCCATCCGACCTCATCAATCTCGACTGCTTCGTCACCGAGTTCTGGAACGGATACTCGGATTCAGATAACCAGCAGATCACCAACTGGCTGGCGGCTGGTGGCGGCCTGGTGCTGGGCGGCCACGCGTGGTACTGGTCCTACTCGAACAGCGATGTGGCGCACAACTATCCGGGCAACAAGATAGTTGGGACGACCGGGCTGTTCGTATCGGCGAGTTCGGGCTCTGCCACCTATACCGTGGGTGCATCCGAGTGGGGCGACCTCTACCGTCTGCACGGCTCCCTGCCTCGTGTACGGGACCATGTGCTCGGTGGTCAACAGATGACACAGGCCGATGCGAACATCGCCGCCAAGACGGTGAACCTGTGCGTCAGCAACCTGCCTCTCGACTTCACCGATGCCTGGGGCGCGCTGCGTGACATGAGCAACCATACCGGTTGGATCCAGATTTCCAGCAGCAACACCTTCACGCTGAACGCCGACGAGGTAGACGACCTGCTGCTCAACATCCAGGAGCAACTGATGCAGCGGCTTCCAGCTGACGAACTCGACCCACACCCCAGTTCCAGTTCCTTCCCTGGACCGGTGAACGCCAGCGCACTCCGATTGAATCAGACAGTGACCATCGATGGGAACTTCAGCGGGCTTCCGAGTAACTTCGGCTACGCCAACGCTCGCTCCCAGGCCACTCCCGACGCCAACTTTGGCTCCCAAGCCAATCAAAAAAAATAGGGAAATTGTGTTTGCTGGTTTGAACTGGGCCAGTGCTCTGGTGCAAAACGGGGTGGCCCGCTACATCGTCGAGTACGGCTATGGGTACAAGA
>CATMIM010000019.1 GCA_950068635.1 uncultured Candidatus Poseidoniales archaeon | reverse complement strand
GGGATGCTGGACTTTGGTGGCCAGGGAGAGCATCTTTTGGGGGCCCACCTTCCTTTGACGGCCACTGGATGCTGATCCCCGTTCATTGACGATCGATACCAGGTGTTTGATCATTCTTCGGCCATCGGTGTCGTCCTGAGCGGCGACGTCGAGCTGTTCCAGCATGACGCCGATCCCGTTCTCTATGCGCCTCTTCCAGCCACAGTCCGGGCCGTTGCGGAGCACTGACACATCCGCTCCCAGTCCACGAATGTGCGACACGAGTTCACGCCTGGCCGAACTGTCCAACTGCCAGAATGTAGGTTCGCGGTAGTGCAGGTGGAAACCACGGTGGCCAGAAAAAGTTAGTTGCAGGTATTGTTCTTCGAATCCGAACTCGGGGTGCAGGAAATCATGCCATAGTTTGTGAGCCTGTACCTGAATGGTGTCCAGCATCGATGGGAAGTCGAATGGATCCACCTCGCTCAGGTGGTCACCATCCAGGTCGAAGATCAGGTCTGCTCCATTCCACCCCTTGTCAACCATCTTCCGTGCGGAGGGTTCGTCGTAGTACGCCGTTGAGTAGAAGCAGGAATGAGGGGCCGCCCTGCGGATGTGCGCCATCAATTCGGCACGTTTGTCAAAGCCCCGATGACGGTCTGGTGGTTTGGGCCCCCAGCCAATGAACATCCACTCCCTGTTGCGCAGACGGGGTGGGTACCAGAACTCATCCTCCGGCGTACGTCCGTACCATGTATGGAAGCGGTGTGCGGCTCTTGCCCACGTGCTCTCGACCATACTGTCACCACGGTGGGTGGGGAGACATAATCGACGGTTCTTGAACGCGCCGCCTCAATCAATGGGGAGCCCTTCGACCTGTTTGCCATCCACCGAGGATTCCACACCGGTCACCTCGCGGTAGCAATCGTTGCATGCCCACTTCTCATCGATGGGCAGTGCCTGACCGAATGTCAGTCGCGCACCGCAGAAGTCACAGATCGGACCGAGTTGACCTTGGTGTATTCCAAGTCTTGATGCGTCAACCATGTTCCTCGCCGGATTCTCCCGGTCGGTGCTGGTCTTTGAAGGCTGCCCATCGCCACATTCACCTGTGTGTTCCCTAACGGAAGATTGAGAGGGGGCAGCGAGACGGCTCACCTTGATGAGCGAGCCGCGTACGATTCACATCGGCCATTCGCCCGACCCCGATGACGCATTCATGTTCCATGCCCTTACCACCGGGGTCCTCGATACACCGGGATTCCGCTTCCAACACGTTCTGTTGGACATCGAGTCACTCAACCACGCGGCGGTTAAGGGAACCTACGAAGTGTCCGCCATCTCAATCCATTCATACCCGGATGTGGCCGCTGATTACGCCCTGATGAATTGTGGAGCGTCGATGGGTGAGGGCTACGGTCCGATGGTAGTCGCGCGACCTGGGACACCCACAGATTCGGCTCGCAACTCATCGATTGCCATTCCAGGACTGAAAACCAGTGCGCACCTCGCCCTGAAACTCGCCTGGGGGGAGGTGGAGGTCACCGAGGTCCCGTTCGATGAGATCATTCCCCGGGTGAAGGATGGCGAGTTCGATAGCGGAGTGATCATCCATGAGGGGCAACTGACGTACGCCGAACATGGACTTGAGTGTCTTCTGGACCTTGGAATCTGGTGGCAGCAACGCACAAGTGGGCTACCTCTCCCATTGGGGGGGAACATCATTCGCCGAGACCTCGGTGTGGAACTCATGGAACGGATCACGTCCTGGGTCGCTCAAAGCATCGAACACTCGTTGGCATATCCAGACGAGGCATTGGAGTTCGCCCGTCAATGGGGCAGGGGGATCGACGAACAGACCAATTCACGATTCGTGCAGATGTACGTGAACCAGCGCACCCTCGATTACGGTCCTGATGGCCGCGACAGCGTGCGCAGATTCCTGCGCGAAGGACAGAAGCTAGGCATGGTGGACGAAGAGTTCTCGACCGATGACATCGTGTTCATGGGCGCTCAGATGATTGAAAGTGAATAACCACTTACTTGGTTGGGTGAGGTCCCCAGTTACCCCATTCGGGTGGTTACGCACCATTACGAAGAACAATTCTTAGTTAGGAAGTCCATCTCCCGTCCATGGACGGGAGTGCGCGCGTGGGACGCTGCCTCGGATTTCTCCTCATCAGCACGTTGCTGCTATCCCTGCTTCCAGTGGCATCCGCCGAGACGATATCAGGATTCGGTTACAGCGGGGGTCTGACAGCCCCTGGTGGCACCGCGTTGTCGTCTGTGGTCGCTTGGTCGAATGATGGTTCGCTGCTCGCAACTTCATATCACGATGAAGTTGTGATCACCACTGTGGACAGTCGCCGTACACTGGTGACGCTGGATCCACTCGACGTGGTGCGCTCCTTGGCGTTCTCAGATGACGATTCCTACCTTGTTGTCGGCCTGGAAAGCCCATATCAGAGCACACTTGCCGTGGCTGTCTTCGAAACCGGGTTTTGGTCACGAATCACGTTCACAGAGGAGGGTAGGGATGTAGACTCGATATCCTTCCTTCCGGGAGGATTGTTGTTCGCTGTTGCCAACGATGCTGAGGGAGTGATCGAGTACGAGTTGACCACTGGACATGAGCAGAATCGCTTCGAGGGGGGACACAGCGAACGAGTCACCTGTATCAGTCATTCACCTGACGGTGGACAACTGCTCACCGGTGGGGAGGACGGAGTGATCAACCTGTGGGACCGCAGTGGCCCATCGATCACCAAATCATGGCCTGCTGATGATCCGATATCCGGATGTGCAATATCACCTGACGGTGAGTGGATCGTCTGGACGAGCGGTTCGTTGATGCAGGTTCGAAAACTGGATGACCACACACTGGTATCCACTGTCCATCTGGCCGGAGATTCAAAGAATCTGGAATGGAGCCCCGACAGCACCGGGATCTGGTTGCTCACGGAATTCGCCGCCCCGCAACTTCAACTGTTCTCATCCTCAACGTGGGCGCAGGAACACGTCATCGATATTGGACACAAAGCGACATTTTTCTCTGTAGCACCCGGTCAGCGACTGTTTGCAGTGACCAGCAGCGGTAAGGTCACAGCTCTGTATTCCATGGACCGCTGGCAACCTGGATTCGGGGTCACAGGAACTGATCTCGATCAGGACGGCATTCCGAATCCCAGGGACTCGGATGATGACGGTGACGGTATTCCTGACGAGTTTGACAACATCTGCCCAAGTGGCAGTCATTGCCCTTCGTACCCGGACGTGGATCTCATTCGGTCAGTCACCATCACCGCCAACGGACGGCTTCTCAGTGTTACCGACACCGTCCAACTCAATCTCTCACAGAGCGTGCTGTTGCGCGAACTCGCCGCCCACGCGGTCTTCGATGACAATCAGGTGGATAACGTCGAGGTGTCCCGCATCGACAGAATGCTCTGCAAGCCTACAGACAAGGATCAGGTCCTCAGCGCGTGGGCGTCAGTCATCTCTGTCGATGCAGCAGCAGTGCTTTCTGGCCGGGTTACGTGCAATGGAAAAACCGGGCTCGTGGGAACCAAGACGAACGACGATCAGATTCGTGTGGAGGTGAGATGGGACATCGAGTTCACGCTATCGAATCCCCTCTCCAAGCCGTACAATCTCAGTTACGACCTTGGAGTTCCTTCACCGTATGGCACAATCGCCATGGCAGTGCCCCAATGGCCAGTCAGGATGTTGTACTATCACGAAGGAAACCTCGAGTTCGATAGTGGCGTGGTGGCGAAATCCGCCCCCGCGGCCGTTCTCTATGTGGAGGCAGACCCCCCGCAAGAAACAACCATGATCGAATTGACCGCTGAGTGGCTGACAGCCAATCCTGGTCCTGTGGCGGGTACATTCGTGATACTCTCCACGGTGCTGTTGGTGGTGGTAAGGTTGCGCAACAGAGTCGACTTCCAACTTGAGCAAGAGGGAGAGGGGTCTGAGCAATATGATGACGAATACGGTGAATACCAATACCAGCAGCTGGAGTCAATCGATGAATACAGCAACTATGTCGAGGAGGAATTCACGCCCCCGGTTCTCGAAACGAGTCGCCCCCTGGCCACCGTGGCAACTCGCGGATCCCCACCCGCCCGGCGCGGGAGACAACAACCCGACAGACCACCTCCTGACCAACGCAAGACGAGGAAAGTCGTCAGACCGGATGCTGATGAATCCGAGGTGGAACACGAGGAGATTGTCGAGGATGGCCCTCCTGATCCGGTTGAGGACGAACCCGACCCGGCAATGAGGATCGCCGCCGACCTTGTTGCAGAGACCTCCGCGGTGGACGATACTGACGAGGAATCCGAGGACAGCAAGGCGATCGAGGATGCACTATCCATGGTCACTTCCAAGACCCCCCCGGTTCAGCCCGAACTGGACCCTCAACCATCAGGGGATGAACCGCAGGACACCCCTTCTCCACTTGCGCACGATCGCATTCAAGACGCTCATGCTGTCAAGAAGAGGCGACGCCCCGTCCGTCGTCGGAAGAAGTGATCAGCCGAACCACTGAATCTCATCTTGCATGTGGCACACTTCGCCCAAGAACTTGTTCAATCCCTCTACTTCAGCCTCGCCAACCTTGAATCGAACCTCGTCGAAGTAGTTCGACACACGTTCGAGGCTGAATCCGCTGCGCTCCGCCGTTGATTCAAGCACGGCAGCGCGGAAATCCGGGTCATCGGTGAATCCTCTCAACTGCTCTCTGAGCACCCGCGCGACCTCCTCCAGTCTCGCCGCCGGTGAATCCTTCCTGGCTGCGAACACCCCGAACACCATCGGACTGCCGGTGACCGCCTTCCATTCCGCCCCCAGGTCCATTGCCACCAGGTCAGGGTTCCGTTCCGCCTCGTCGAGGGCGCGATCGCCGATCAACAGGGCCGCGTCACATCTCGACAGCATTTCGTCCAGATCCGGGCCCATCTGGTGCATACGTGGATCGATGTCACGTGCCGCCAGCAGGTGCATCAGCAGCTTGCTGGATGTCGACGAATCAGATGGCAAGGCGACATCCCGGATACGCTCCAGCGGTCGTGTCGAGAACAGCAGCACGCTGCCCACCGGTCCGTCGGAAAGGATGCCCAAGCCCTTCAGCAACTGGAGTTCATCGTGGTGGGCGGCGTAATCGGCGGTTGGTATGGGGGCGGTCAGACAGTCGCGGCGCAACAAGTGCCCGGTTAGCCAAGCGGGGGGTGCTGGCAGAACGGACCAAGAATCCGGGAGGGCATGATAGAGCGGGTCGCAATTCACGAACGACACGCGGCCGATCACCTTGGTCCAGTGTGCTGCCATATCTGCTCAGTGCGCTGCCTTTCGGCCCCGCCTACATCTCCCTTCGGGTCAACTGACGACCTGCCCGGCAACGGGCAGATGTGCGCGCCCCGGGGCTGGGGGGTCCTGGTAACGTCGGAAGTGTGTGTACAGGGAATCACGTTGCACCGGAGTGCAGCCAGCATCCCTTACGAGACGGGCCAGTTCGGGTCTCCCATCATCAAGAGATGTGGTCGAACCGGCTGAATGCATGATCTCCTCGTGGCCTACGGTGCCGTCGATGTCATCGGCACCACAGTTGAGAGCCAGTTGCGCCAGACGGTCTCCGATGTTCATGCGATATGCCTTGATATGCGGAATATTGTCGAGCAGCAACCTCGACACCGCGATGACTCGCAACACCTCGTTGGCGCTGGCCAGCTGGGCCTGCGGCAGTCGGGTGTGGTCCGGGAGGAACGGATATGGGACGAAGCACTGGAATCCACCAGTCTCATCCTGCAGACCCCGCAGGCTGAGCAGATGGTCCACCCGTGCTGAGGCCGTCTCTATCGTCCCGAACAACATGGTGCAGTTGGTGGGAATGCCCAGTTCGTGCGCGGTGCGGTGGATGGCAAGGTACTCTGCGCTTGACTCCTTTCCGCGACAGATGATGTCGCGCACCTCGTCAGAGAGGATCTCGGCACCACCCCCAGGCAGGATGTCAAGACCAGAGTCACGCAGTCTGCTGAGAGTCTGTGCGATGGACAGATGGGATATGTCCGCCAGATGTTTGATCTCAACAGCCGTCAATGCTTTCACAGTGACATGGGGGAACTCCCGCTTGATCGAACTGAACAGCGCCTCGTAATGGTCGATGGTCCACTCTGGGTGGAGGCCACCGACAGTGTGCACCTCATCGACATGCTCCGCATACGGAGCGAGGCGGGCGAGATACTCATCGATGTCCAAGGCATATGCATCTGGAGCTGCGGGGCCTCGCCTGAATGCACAGAACCTGCAAGCGAGGACGCATACATTGGTCTGGTTGATGTGCAGGTTGCTGTTGAAGAACACGTCACTTCCGTAGCGTGCCCGTTTGCTGGCCTCTCCCAGGGCTAGGACAGAGGGCAGGTCAGGATCCTGCATCAACAGCAGCCCGTCCGCTCGAGTGAGACGCCGTTCGAAATCGAGTTCACGAGTGATGCCACCAAGTCTCGGATGGTCCCTCAAGAGCATCGATATCGACTGTCCAACATCTCCCTTCCAATCAGCAGGGCATCCCGCTTCAGCGGGTGTCGAGACCCATGAATCCGATGCCACGCGCTCATCTGGACGGCGGTCATTCTCCCTGATTAACCCGCCTGATTGCACCGTTCGTGCATCAGCGCGAACGGATGTAACCGGTGAAGACGAGTTTACGTACCTCCTCGATCCAGAACACGCTCGAAGCCAGCAATATGATGACCGGCCATGTTGATGTGGCCAGCGGCATGGTGGCGAGCAAGTCGCCTAGCGGGATTCCAATCAACGGAATCACTCTGTGCGAACCCTGTACGATGAACAGGAGCATTGTGAGGCTGATGGCGAATGAAATGCTGATCGCGCGGTTCTTGAACAGTCCGAGTTTGAAAGCCGAGATGTCGATGCTGCGGCAGTTCACCACGTTGAACAACTGGAACATGCAGAACGTCGTGAAGGCGATCGTGCGGGCGTGATAGACACGACCTTCAGCGTACTGATCCCAGTAGGCGACGTTGCAGTCGCCGTTGCTTTCGAAGAAAAGTTCGTCAGCAACCAGGTACGGGTCCTTGCCGGTGCACGGGATCTCTGTCGGGGTTGCCCCGCCCGCTAGGGAGAAGATGGCGAGGGTGCCGAACACCATCACGATGCCGAGGAAGCCGATCAACAACAGGTCTGGACCGTTTGGAAGGGGCTCGTCCAACGGGCGTGGAGGGCGTTCCATGACGTCCCCGTGCCGTTTTTCGATACCAAGCGCAACCGCTGGAGGCCCATCCATGAGGATGTTGATCACGAGCAATTGGGTCGCAGTCAGGGGCAATGGCCATTTGAAAATGAACGAGGCGATGATCACTAGTAGAACTGCAGCCACATTCGTCGAGATCTGATAACGTACGAAATTGCCGATGTTCTGGTAGACCTTTCTCCCTTCCCGCACCGCCTGCACGATTGTGCCGAAGTCGTCATCCTGCAGCACCATGTCGGATGCATCTCTGGCTACATCGGTCCCAGCGATGCCCATGGCTATACCAATGTCCGCGCGCGAAAGCGCAGGCGCATCGTTGTCCCCATCCCCGGTCATCGCAACAACGTGGTTGCTTGCTTGTAGTTGTTTGACGATGCGTAGTTTCTGTCTGGGGGTGACGCGCGAGAACATCGCCACGTCATTGACACGTTCACGGAGTTGTTCGTCTGACATTCGTTCCAACTCGCGCCCTGACAGGAATTCCGAATCATCGTCGATGATTCCGATCTCTCTACCGATCGCCATCGCGGTCATCTGCTGGTCACCTGTGATCATCTTCACCTGTATCCCGGCTTTGTGACACAAGGCGATGGCATCCGCCACCTCCGGTCTAGGTGGGTCCATGATTCCGACGAGACCCAGGAAAACGAGTCCGCTCTCAACGAGTTCGACATCGTCGATGTCCTCATCGCGACCCAATTGCCGAGCTGTGAGTGCAATCACCCTAAGGGCGTCGCTGGCCATCTCCAAGTTGACCTCTCCGATGCGGTTGCGGTGACGGTCACCGATCTGGACCATCTTTCCATCCTCGATCACATGCGTGATGCGCGAGAGGTACGGACCGATGGCGCCTTTGGAGAACACCCAGCGATCCCCATCCATCTCGTGGATGGTCGTCATTCGTTTGCGTTCCCTGTCGAATGTGAACTCACGAAACCGGGGGTGCTTCCTGCGATGATCTTCGGTATCTTCGAATATCTTCCATCCGAATACGGAACAGGCGCTGTCGGTGGGATCTCCAATCGCCCGCCACTGTTCATCGACCTTGCGCACCGTGCTGTTCTGACACAATAGAGAGCAGCTGAACGCCAACCTCCCACCCAGATTGGACCGCAACTCGTTCAGTTCCCATTCTGGGATGGTTTCACCATCTTTAGTCAGCGAACCGCGGGTCGGGTCGAATCCTTCGCCTGTGACTCCGTATAGAGTGTCGTTGACGAAGAATGCACGAACGGTCATCTCGTTGCGGGTCAGGGTGCCCGTTTTGTCTGTACATATCACCGTGGTTGAACCCAGTGTCTCGACCACCTTCATTCGTCGCACAATGGCATTCTTTCGCGACATGTTGCGCATTCCGAGCGCAAGCGTGATCACCAGGATGATGGGCAATCCTTCTGGAACGATAGCGACGAAGATGGCTACTGCAATCAGGAACTGTTCGGCTACAACCTGTTTCAACTCCTCCATCGTCGCCGATTCAGCCAACGCGATGGTCACGTGCATCAAGAGCAGTGAGGCTGCTGCCATCACCGCGATGATTCCCAGGAATTTCCCAAGGGACTCCAATTTGATCTCCAAGGGAGTTTTCGGGCTTTCGACATCGCTGATCCCAGCGGCGATGTCGCCGAGTTGTGTGTTCATTCCGATGCGCACAATCACCCCGCGACCACGCCCGCTAGCGACCACGGTCCCCATGAATGCCATGTTCAACTGGTCGGGGATCAACGAATCAGATGCTACGCTGTCGACCTGTTTGCGCGTGACATCCGACTCTCCAGTCAATGAAGCCTCGTTGATAGTCAGTTGATGGACCTCAACCAACCGCACATCTGCGGGGACATTGAGTCCCTCCTCAAGCCAGACGACATCACCAGGGACTAGTTCTTCAGTCGAACATCGATTCTCAATCCCGTCGCGCAAAACAATGCAGTGGCTCACAAGCAGTTTCTTGAGCGACTCCATCGCCTGCTCGGCCTTGCGTTCCTGTAAGTATGAGAACACACCATTGAGGGAAAGCGCGATGCAGATGAAGATTGGAGTGCCGATGTCTTCTGGTTTAACCGCGAACGCCATGATCGCCGCAGCCAGCAGCAGATAGACCATCGGGTCACGGAATTGTGCCAGCAGTTTCCAGAACGGATGGACTGGGGTCGGCTCCTTGAGTTTGTTCCGGCCGTGTATGGATTGTCGACGTTCCGCCTCAGTCGTTGACAACCCATTGGAATGCGACCCAAGGACCTCGAATGTGTCCGCGCGCGACATGAAGTGCCAATCATGTT
>CATMIM010000018.1 GCA_950068635.1 uncultured Candidatus Poseidoniales archaeon | reverse complement strand
CCTCTCCGACACCTAACTCGGCCTCGGCGACAGGCGCTGGCAGGAGCAGGCCGAGCAGCGCGCACATGAGCACGAGGCGGGCGGCGCGCCCATCGCGGGTGCGCTCCGGGCGTGCCGGCGGGCGGGTCGCGCTCGCTCGCTCCATGAGCGAGCGGAGCACCCTGCCCGATTTGGGTTTTCGCTCTCCGTGGAGATCGCGAGCCCGATCATCCTCAGGCGGTGACCGCTGGCACATCGACAAGCGGAACGCGACATGAGCGGCAGCGATAGCGTCCGGCGGCCCGCACCGATCGGGAACAGCACCAACCGCATTCAGGACAGGTCCACGACCAACGCCAGTTGACGGCACGAATGTGCCGTGCGAAGGTCTTCTGGAGGTCGTGTGCTTCCGTATTCGGCCAAGATGCTTCCAGTTTCCGGAAGTTCCTGTCATGGTGAACATGACCGAGGGCGTGCAGGAACTCGTGGAACAGCAGGAACGAGGCGTACTCCTCCCACTCCTCCTTCAGCACCTGCGGATGCAGTGCAACCTCGCGCACGTCACCAGGTCCGAGCCCGCCAGCCGCGGTGCGCCTTCCCTTGAGGTAGCGACAAACGCCGTGCAATCGAGTCGCATCTCGTCGTAACCTGCCGAGAGGCACATCCTCCAGCCCACGGATGTCATGATCGGCCAGTTCGGGAATAGTGGCCATGATGCCGAGCACCCTGTTGCGCAGTCCGTTGAGGCCTCCATGAGTCGTGGTTTCCTCTGCAGAATCCATCTCCATCGGCGCGAACTCGATCTGCAAGCGCTGCTGACCGGGTGGCAGTTCGACGGTCATCAGGACTCACGCGGGTGTTCCCAGCCTTCAATGATGAGGCAGTATTGGTTGTCTTCCGGGGGTCGTATGGGGGTTCCGTCAGTCCCAGCGGTGGTATGCCGGGTGGCCCTCGTTCACGGAGACGAACAGCCCCTCTCCCTTGGCGCACAACTTGCCATCCGCCATCAGCTGCATACTCACCCGGGCGCGGTCCTCCATGAGTTCGAGCACCTCACCTGTGACGTGCAGGGGGGTGTTCGCAGGGGTGGGCCTGCGCAGTTGGACCGAGTACGAGGCGGTGACCGTGCAGGGAGGGTGGTCTTCTCCGTGTGAGTCCATCAGCGCGATCGCCGCCACCCAGTTGCCGTGACAGTCGAGCAAGGTGCCGATGATGCCTCCGTTCACCATTCCGGGGAACGCCTGGTGCTCCTCAGATGGGGTGAACCATAGTTCCAAGCCGTTCTCGCTGCGCTTGGAATCGATGCGCAGACCCTTTTCGTTGGCCGGCCCGCATCCGAAGCAGATCGACTTGGGCGCGTAGCGACGCTGCACACCTACCTCCTCATCGCCGCCCATGCCCGCTTCTCGCCGGTGCCCGCTCATCTCCTTTGGGGCGCGCCACTACCGCAGACCAGAGCCGATTCTGCACCCTCGTAAACCCTGTTTTCGCATGGTTTTGGACCCGAGGGCTTTTTCAGCCCCCCTCACCCAGCATTTGATGACGAAGAGGGCGCGTAGCGCCCTTGAGTCAGAGGGGATGCGGATGCCCGACGGTGAGATTTCCACGTCTGGGGCGGAGCGTTCGAAGCCGAAGAAAACGAAGTCCAAGGCGGCCAGCGCGGCGAAGAAGACCGAGCAGAAGAAATCTGTGTCCAAAGAGAAGACACCGGCGAAGTCGAAGAAGACTGGAAAGAAGAAATCGGTGACCAAGAAGAAGGCGTCGACGAAGTCGGAGAAGACTGGAAAGAAGAAATCGGTGACCAAGAAGAAGGTGTCGACGAAGTCGGAGGAGAGCAAAAGCAGCAGCTCGGCACTCAAGGTGAGCAACCAGATCCCAGAGGAGCGGCGCCGAAAGATCAAGTCTGCGATGGCAGGTCACAAGCGTGCCAAGCGCACCGAGTGGGACCGAGCAAAGGGAGTCAAACAGCATCGTATCCTCAAGAAGCGGGTGAAACCGGGGACTATTCGCAGGATCAAATTCCCATTGCTCGATGTTACGATGGGTGACGACTGGCAGACTCCGATCACCGTCATCCACGGAGCTCGTCCAGGTCCTGTCATCACCATCACCGGTGCCATCCATGGAGACGAGTTGATCGGTCCGCTCGCCTGTTCGATGCTCTGCCAGGAGACGCTGACCTCAGATGGCAAACCGCTCGACCCGCTCACGATGGCCGGAACCGTGCGCATCGCCCCGATCCTCAATCCTCCCGGATTCCGGCAGAACAGTCGTTACTTCCCCGACGGGCGTGACCTCAATCGCGAATTCCCTGGCTCCCCTGATGGCAACACCACCCAGCGGGTCGCCGATCGCATCTGGGATCTGCTGCTCTCTGACTCGGATTACATCATCGACCTGCACGCTGCCGCCCGCGGCCGCTCGAACCTGCCTCAGGTGCGTGCCGACCTCGCCCATCCCGAGAGCAACAAACTCGCCCGTGCCTTCGGCGTCGAGGTCATCCTCGACTCCAAGGGACCGCGCGGCACGCTGCGCCGAGTCGCTGTGGACAGCGGGATCGGCTGCCTGACCTACGAGGGAGGCGGCGCCAACTTCACCGACCACGAGGCGGTGCAGGTTGCGGTCTACGGGGTGCTCAACTCTCTGCGCAGCCTGCATGTCCTTCCTGGAATTCCCAGCCGCCCCCGCTTCCGACTGCTCGCATCCGGCTCCACTTGGCTGCGGGCCGAGGAGGGGGGTCTGATCGACATGCGTGTCGAGCCCGGTTCGTTCGTCGAGGAGGGTGACATCATCGGGCGGATAGTGGACCCGCAGAAGCCCGGCGTCGCCGTCGACATCGTCTCCCCGGAGCGCGGTCTGCTCATCTGCACGGCCAACAATCCGTTCGTGCACGCCGGAACTCCAGTCGGTCACCTGCTCCCCATCACTCGCGGCGTCAAACTGGTGAAGCGGCAACTCGACGCCCAGAACCGATTGATAGTCTCGGGAAGCCAGGGAGAACCCGCATGGCGTGAGGAGGCGGAGGTCGACGAGATCGCCATCGAAGGAAGCTGGTCAGGAGGTGCCGTCGATGCGGAATGGCAGCGTGACTGGGCCCAACCAGCGCTGGGTGATGCGGAACTGGCGGCAGCCGAGGCTGAGGAGGAGGCGGCGGAAGAGGAGCAGTGAGTTCTTCCGTCACTCTCTTGTATGTTCGAGTTCCCTACCGAGGTGAAGCGGATGTCTGAGCGCGGTTGGAGCCCTGACGAAGAGGCTCGTGAGAAGAGCAAGAAGGCTCAGGAGGTAGCCTCGATGCTTGAAGACGAGTCGCTCGAGCGGCTGCGAGACATGTCGGAGAGTTCTGCTTCCGACATCGAGGCGGCGCGCAGCGAGCGCCAGTCCCGCCCCGACCTGCGGATGGACACCACTCCCGAGGAACAGGCGCGGGCGAACCGCAACACGGACATCTGGACCTACGCGCTCGTGGGCATCGCCATCGCCATCGTGCTGGTGGGCGCCGCCTTCGGCCTCGGCTGGGACCTGCTCACTTGATCGGGGCTCCAATCAGGCTCGGTTTCTGCATACGCAGCACGGCGGGAGGAGGTCTGCGCCGACGCGTGATGAGCATGAACAACAGCATGAACACCAGCACAGCACCGAGTCCGATCACCGCCTCGTTGGGCATCGACAGCCCCCCGATTCCCGTGCCGGTGACGTCCCCATCAGCCTCATCATCGCTGACTTCCTGATTCTCCTCTGGCTCGGGCTCTGGCGGCGGCGGGTTCCACACCTCAAAGGAGAGAACAGTCGAGAGTGTCACCACCTCATCCCCGTCGACGAGTTGGAACGTCAACGCCCATCCCTGGACTGTCTGGTTGTGCCTATCACAGAGTGTATGTTCCAGTAAGTCGTAGGCCAGAGGTTCGGAGCAGTCGATGGCTGAGATGTGAGAACCGAATGCCTCATCGAACAGACCATCTCCACCATCCCCGTCGGAAAGAACTCCCCACTCCCACTCAGTCACGTGAGAATCAGGCCACTTCAGGATCCATGAGATCTCAGTCTGATTTACCAGCTCATCAATTCCGAATGAGACGTTGACCAGCCAGACGACCATCTCGAAGGGTTGGTGTGTCAGGTTAACAGTCACGACACCAGCAGTTTCGTCAGGCTGGAAAGAGATGTGTGCTGAGCGATTGATTCCGTTGTCGACCTCGCCGTCGCAGTCATCGTCGATCCAGTTCCAAGTCTCGTTGGCATCCGGCGAGCGCGCCGAGTCGTTGTCGTCGCAGTCATCGAACCAGCGGTAGCCGTCGCCATCCTCGTCGAGGTCCGGCGACAGCGGATCTGTCAGCGTGTAGAGCAACTCCTCGCCGTCGAGAAGTCCATCGCGATCTGTGTCGTTGTGGAACGGGTCGGTGCCGATCAGGTTGTACTCATCGAGGTCGAACAGCATGTCGCCGTCGCTGTCCATCCCTTGGAAGTCCTCGTCGATGAGGTCGTCGCAGTCGTTGTCGAAGCCATCTAGTTCCTCATCCATGCCCGGATTACGGGTGGGGTCTTCGTCATCGCAGTCGGAGAACCAGTACCAACCATCCCCATCGGTGTCGTTGTCGAAGGTGAGCGGGTCGGAGCCATGCACGTTCACCTCATCCCCGTCCGAGAGTCCATCCCAGTCGCTGTCCCACAGTGAGAGGTTGGTGCCATGCACATGGTACTCCGCCCAGTCGCTGAGCCCATCCGAGTCGCTGTCTGTGGCGTTGAAACCCTCGTCCACCCAGCCGTTGCAGTTGTCGTCTATTCCGTTGAGCCTCTCGGCAGCCACCGGATTGATGAGCGGGTCGGTGTCGTTGCAGTCAGAGAACCAGTACCACGTGTCATTGTCCGTGTCGTTGTCATAGACCAAGGGATCCGAGTGGTGGAACATCACCTCTGGACCGTCGAGCAGCCCATCTCCGTCAGTGTCGTTGTTCAGCGGGTCGGTTCCGTTGACGAGCACCTCCACGCCGTCGGTCAAGCCATCGTCGTCGGTGTCGGGGTCCAACGGGTCTGTGGACAGGTTGAGCACCTCGTCGCCGTCACCGAGCGAGTCGCCGTCGGTGTCGACGTTGTCAGGGTCGGTCAGGTAGATGTTCGTCTCATCATCATCCAGAAGACCGTCTCCATCGGTATCCCGTTGCTCATCTATCCCGTGCAGCATCAACTGCCAGGAGTCGAAGGTGCCGGATGCGCCCGAGTCGGTGTCCTCGACCTCGATGCTCCAATTTCCCCGTGCTGGCTCGCCCCAGAAGTGCGTGCTGGTGAACACCCAGTCAGCGTAGTTGTTGCCATTGTCGTTATGCTCCCGAGCGAGCGTCGATTCCGTGCCTGATGGGGAGATGAGCGTGATTCCGAGGTCGCCCCGCGCCGAATGCGTGATGTCGACGTAGATCTCGACCATCTCCAGTGTGATTTCATCGCTGACATAGACACTGCCGTTCACCGCTACGCCGGTGTCGTCAGGAATCGAGGTTCCCGGCGAGAACAGCTGGCTGGTGTAATTCATTTCAGGGTCGACCGTCGTCCAGTTGCGGGAGAGTTCGACCGCCGCCCCGGCGTCGATGACGCCGAAGCCGTACTTGTGGCTGACATCATGACCGGCTCCGTTGACGTCCCACGACCAGTCGTTGGCGTCGTTCACACGCGCCGTCTCGACCAGAATGTGCTGCACGTCTCTCCAGGTGAGGTTGGAGTTGCTCTCGAGCATCAGGGCGATGATCCCGGAGACGAGCGGTGTGGCCGAGGAGGTGCCGCCGAAGTCGTCGGTGTAGTCGCCGTTCGAGTAGCCCTGGCCACCTTCGATGTCGGTGGTGGTGATGCCCTCTCCATCCCCGTCAGAGGGGGCCGCGATGAGGATGTTGTCACCCGGTTCAGAGTACCACGAGTTGTCGCCGTAGTGCGTGGTGGCGGATACGGCGATGGTGAAGCGGTTGTTCGCCCAGCCATCAGCGTTCGAGTCGTCGTTGCTCGAAAGGCCGTTGCCGGCAGCGAAGGTGATGATGTTGCCAAGGCCCCCCCTGCCCTGATAGGCGTCCGCCTCCATCGCCGCGAGCATCAGCGGTCCGGGCCCTTCGAGTATGGCCCCATTGTCATAGGGACCCCACGAATTGCTGTAGATGTCGATTGTCTGGCGGTTGTGCGAGAGGGCGCCCGCCTCATCAGAATCCGAGAACCCGCAGGCGATCAGGCGAAGACCCACCAGGTCCGCGTCAGGTGCTGAACCTGACACGCCGATGCTGTTGTTGCCCGTCCCGGCGGCGACTCCAGCGACGGAGGTGCCGTGCGGGTCGTTGTTGCCCGGGTTGGGGTTACCGTCGTTTCCGCACCAGTCCCAATCCAGACTGTCTCGATAATTGGTTGACAGATCTGCATGATCGGTATCGAGTCCGTCGTCGACTATGCCGATGACCACGCCAGTGCCGAGCGTCGAGTTCCACACACCGGTGATATTGACATCCTCGCCGACAGTTCCACTGGTCTGGCCGGTGTTGCGCAGGTGCCATTGGTCGCCGAAGCGCGGGTCGTTCGGAATCATCTTCTTGCTCATCTCCCGTTCCACCAACGGATAGGCCACCTCGATGGCTCCCCCCGCCTGCAGAGCAGCGACCCGTGCCGCCACAGAGTTGACTCCACCGAGTTCGTCGACATCCACTATCCACGCGCCCGCGAGGTCCGGAGCGGGCTGACCCATGGCATTCTGGCTGACCACCACCCACGACTTGGCGGTGGCCAGTTCATCGGCGGAGTAACGGTCGAGGTCGCTCACCCGGGCGAACGCGGCGCGGATGACTGGAGAATAGCCGTTGGTGATCGGTGCTGCATCAGGGTCGTAGGGCAGTGGCGCTCCCAGGCCGGTCTCTAGCGGGGCGCCCTGCACGACTGGCGAGAGCATGGCGAATAGCAGAACGAGCGCCAGCATGTGCCTGCGCATGGGCGCTAGGCTACACGGCTCGTCTTTAGCCGTAATGCCTAGGTGGACGGTGTCTGTGACCGGGATATTCGGTTTTTCTGCTTATCCAAGCAGAAAATGAACGGCTCACGGAGGCCCCGAGCACAGGGTGGGGTGTGCCCGACGATTTCTGACATTCATCACCACCACATCGTTTGATAGAGCGCCCCATGAGTGGGAGACCATGCGAGCACTCTTCGGCCTGACCGTCGCCCTTCTCCTGCTGTTCGCTGGATGCATTGGAGGTGGTCAGGATTCACCTGATCCTGGATTCACGGAGCATGTGTTCACGTCCAGTTTCGAGCCTGATGTGTCGATCATCGATGTGAATGACAAGTATGCGGACATCATAGGTTCAGACGGACTTGATTGGGAATCTGATCTGGAAGACAACGGTTCGTTCGGAAACTTTCGCATCTTCTACGAAGGAGGGAACGCGAGTCAGCGTAGCGCCAGCATCATTGAACATCAAGGGGAGCATGTCCTTGAGTTCCGTCTTGCTGAAGCGAACGTGAACGAGGGGGAGAAAGGGCGTGTCTCCACATCCTTGACCAACAATCACAACCTCACTCATTTCACCTACAGCATCGGTGTGAATCTGACCGGTGCTTTCGACCTCATATCACCAGCCGAAGGTCGTCTCACCTGGATGACGATCGCCGAATTCTGGAACGACAAAGCCCAGACAGAACATGCATTTCGAATCACACTCTCGATCAACAAGCAGGAGGCAGCAGCGAATACGCCCCTTTCATGGGCCTTGCAGGGTCAAACCCAGAACCCGTCAACCCTCCTATGGGATGATGTTTGGACTGAGACATCCGATGAGCCAGTCCCCATCCACAACTGGTTCACGCTACAGGTGGTGATGGTGGAAGGAGATGCTGAGCATGGGCAGGTATTGGTCAAGAAAGACGAAACCATCCTCTTCGATGTGCACAATTGGACCCATCATCCGGAGGATGCGACACCAGGAGGATTTGACAATCTGAATCTGATGAAGCTGTACACCGCTGGTGAGGTTCTCTCGATGTTGCCCGAAGGGAGCGCGTTCGTCATTCTGTGGGATGATTTCTCACTGGCAACGAATGAAGTGTCAATTCCTTGAGCCCCGACACTTGGTGCTGTGTCATGCGTTGAGGAACTCTTCGACAGCCGCTTTGACATCCTCGTCGGGCATCAGGCGGCGCTGGTTCTTGGCGATCTCGAACATGTGCTCCACCAGTTCGTCGGTCTGCTCGTAGCCGTTCTCCTTCAGCCACCAGACGATGTTCGAGCGCCCCGACATGTGCCCCACGCGGATCTTCTGCTGCAGACCGTAATCCCCGGCGGGAACCCCGGAGTAGATGCGGTCTGCCAGCCAATGGTCGCCCTTCTTCATCGCCTTGATGACCGCGGAGGCGTGCACCCCGGTCCCGGTCTCGAAAGCGTCGTCGCCGAACACGGGATAGTTGCGCGGAAGGTCCACCTCGATGTATTCGTGTGCCTTGAGCATGTATTCGTTGAGCAGGGTGAGGTCGTTGTCGATGACCCCCATGAGGCTCAGGTTCACCAATGTCTGGTCGAGCGGCGCGTTGCCCGCTCTCTCTCCGACACCCAAGGCTGTTCCGTGGATCACATCCGCCCCTGCCTCGGCCGCCGCCAGATTGTTCGCAACCCCGAGTCCTCGGTCCTGATGCCCGTGCCAGTTGACCTCGATGTCCGCTCGCTTGACGCCGGCGTCCGGGATGACCTCCTCCTGGATGAAGCGCAGAAGCTGTCGCGTGCCGTTGGGCGTGACGTGGCCGGTCGTATCGCACACGCAGATGCGGTCGGCGCCGAGTTCGATGGCGCGCGTGTAGACCTGCTTGATATCCTCCGGTTTGGAGCGGGTGGTGTCCTCGGTCACGAACATCACGGGGATGTCGTTGTCGACGGCGAACGTCACCGCCTCTTCGGCGGTCGAGAGGATGCGCTCCATCGTCCAGTTCTCGGCGTACTGCCTGATGGGGCTCGTTCCGAGGAAGGCGCTCGCCTGGATCTGCATCTCATGCTTCGCCTGCAGGTCGACCAGCGGCTCGATGTCGGAGACGACGGTGCGCACCGCACAGCCGGGCCGGATCTGGTAGCCGTTGTCCACGATGTGCGAGAGCATGGCGTCGATGTGGCCGATGTGGAACGGGCCGGCGCCGGGAAGCCCGAGGTCGACCTTCTGGATGCCGAGTCGCTCCATGTAGCTGAGCAACTCGATCTTCTGCTCGATGGTCGGATTGCGCGCGCTGGGACTCTGTAGCCCGTCGCGCAGCGTCTCGTCGTCGAACCAGATCGGGTGCGGGTGGGCTGCCTCGTCGCGGGTGAACTCGTAGTCGACGACGTTCCAATCGTAGATGAGGTCGCTCTCCTGCACTGCACTCACTCCTGCCGCCCACCGCTGTGAGCAGGACCGCATGAACGCGCCGGGCGTTTAGACTCAACGACGCGAGCGCAAGCGTCGCTCAATCCCGCGGGCGCAGAGCGATGGCGACCACCGACAGCGACAGCAGGCCGATGAGCAGGCCGAATCCGGGAGTCTCATCGGTAGGCATAGGTATCGGCTGGGGTGTGGTGGTCTCGACCGATCCGGTCATCGAGGGATGCGGTGTGCAGTGG
>CATMIM010000017.1 GCA_950068635.1 uncultured Candidatus Poseidoniales archaeon | reverse complement strand
GCCGTCTGGTTCTGCCCCAGCAGCAGCGTGCCGCTGCTCATCGCCGTCTTCAGTTGTCTGACCAGGTCCATCCGTCCCGCTCCGTAATCTGTATCTCAGTTCCCATCGGGGATGTAGAACAACTCCACACTGCCGGTCCCCAGGGATATCGGCTGACCAACGATGATGTTCTCGGCAACTCCCTTGAGGTGGTCCCGCTCACCGATGACCCCCGCCTGCAGCAGGTGGTTCACCGTCACTTCGAACGCCGCGCGTGCGAGGATGCTGTGCTTGGTGCCGCTCACACCGTGGCGGCCGATCGCACGCACCTCGCCCTCGCTGGTCATCACGTCGGCGATGGTCAGCAGATGGCGAACATCCACGACGAGCTTCGCTTCCCCCAGCGTCATCTGCAACTCGTTGATGGTCGCCTGGCGCGCCGCCTCGATTCCCAGGTACTCGTGAATCTCGGTGATGTTGTTGGTGTAGGTGCGCGAGCAATCTATCGCCTCGAACTCACTGACACGCGCCAGGTTGCTGCCGATGGTCGAGATGTAGAACTCACCCGTGTCGGCATTCAACTGGGTGGTCGCCCGATCGATTCCAGCGACACCCTTCAGCCGCAGGTCCTTCACCTTCTCCTCGAGCGCCAGCAACTCGGTGTAGTTGGGGGTGACCTCGTCCTCCTCCTTCTTGCGCCCTGGGATGATCATGAGGCTCTTCGGGCGGGTCTCATGGTCCGCATCGACGAACAGGCGCAACTTGCGAGAGAGCAGTTCGCGCACCTGCACGCCGGTCATGTTCTTCTGCTTCAGGTTGGGATTGATGAGTTCCAGCGTGATGCGACGCTGCGTGACATCGGTCTCGATGGCGGCGATGTCCTTCGTCTGGGTTACCTCGAGCGAGGCAGCTAGTTGGCGTACCTTCTTCTCATCGGTCTTGACGTCATCAATGAGATGAATGCGCATCGTCGGGGTCTTGGGGACCTTGCGCCCATCGACCAGTTCGATGATGCGCGGCAGGCCCTGAGTGACGTTGACCGTCGCAACACCAGCATAGTGGAAGGTGCGCATCGTCATCTGGGTGCCTGGCTCTCCAATCGACTGCGCAGTCAGGATTCCTACCGCCTCATAGGGATCCACGACCGCCCGCTCGAGTTCCGCGGACGTCTCGATGAGCACCTTCTCCGCCTGTTTGGCGGTGAGTTTCTTCACACCCCTCTCCTCCAAGGCGGATGAGAGATCGGCGAGCAACTTGGGAGATATCGGGTACCCATTAGCCTCTACCAGTTCATTGAGTTGAGCGTAGAACAGTGCGTCGGTCAGTCCTTCGTTCAGTTGGGATTCCTTCTGTTCGCGGTCGTACGATTCCAACTCCTGCTGTAGCAACTGGCGTTTGCCCCTGGGAGCGCGGCGGGCGCGCACTACAGTGGTTGCCTTGCCGGCAGTGGGAGAATCGGAGCGGCTGCGTTTCTTGAACGACTGGATGCGGTCATAGAGTTGCTGTGCCTCTTCGGAGGAGAGCCCACATATCTTGGCTATCTCTCCTGCAGCCAATTCCTTGACATCATCCCACTTTCGCCCGTCAGCGAGCTGATGAGCGTACTCCTCAGGGATGTCCATATCCATGAGCTTCTTCTTGGTCGCTGACTTGACTACCATCACTTGTCACCTCCGAGCGCGTTGTCGAGCACCATCTGGATGTTCACGGCCGAGCCCTTCACACTGCGAGTCGGGTCGATTTTGTCCTCACCGTAACTGAACTGGATGATGCGGTCGGCTGTATTGCGCACCGAGTGCGGGCCGTCACTGTGCACCTTCAGGTCGTCCATGGCGTTGATCAATCGGCGCTGCATGTAGCCAGACTTGCTTGTGCGCACAGCGGTGTCCACCAGCGATTCACGTCCGGAGATCGAGAGCATGAAGAACTCGGTGGGCTCCAGGCCACGCTTGAATGATGAGGTGACGAATCCCTTCTCATGTGCACCCTTGGCCATCCTTCGGAAGTGAGGAAGAACACGGTCCTGATAGCCACGCTCAAGCCTCTGTCCGCGCACACGAGTCTGGCCGATCGAACCGGCCATCATCGACAGGTTCTCCATCGAACCACGAGCGCCAGAGACGGCCATCATGACCGCAGCGTTGTCACCTACAAGGAAATCCTTGGCGACCTCGCCGGACTGTGAGCGGGCAGTGTCGAGAATCTTCATGATGTTCTCTTCGAGCGTCTCCAGCGGCGTGCGGCCAGGGCGGCTCTCGTAGGTGAACTTCTGGGTCTTCCCGTGGTTCGCATGCTCCACGAACTTCACGCTCTTCGCCTTGGTCTTGGAACCCTGATTGTATTCGCAATCACTGTTCGGGCACTTCTCCGGTTTCTTGCGATAGACTTGAGATGGTTTTCGCTTCTTCTGTTCACGATTGATATCAGGACCGAAAACCATCTTGGGCCCACTGGCCTCTCCCTCGCCCCACTCTGCCGCTGTTGCATCATACACAACTTCGTGGCTGTCGTAGGCGTGGGTATTGCATTTGTCACATGCCATCACTAGATTGAGCAACTGGCCCTTTCCACCCTTTCCGAACTTGCCGAGTTCCACAGCCACTTGGGTTTTCGCGCTCACGTTCAATTCAGCGATCTTTGCACGGGCTTCCTTTGGCAGATCCTCATCGTCGATGCCCGTCGTGAAGCCGAGCGTCGAGCAGATGGCGATGGTGAAGCGCGTCATGTCATTGATGAACTTCGCACCGCGGGTGGGGCCATGAGTCTGCACGACCGCGTCGAGCAGGTGACCATCCTCAGCACCGATGCCGTTCTTGTCGATGGTCCCTGACAGGATCTCCCCGTCGACAACCACGACATCCTCCTTGGTGCGGCTCTTGAAGCGCAGGCTGATGCCTGACGGGATGAGCAGGTTGAGCAGTTCCCGGCCGAGGTATCCAGGTACGCCATCTGCGTCCTTCACCAACTTCGGCAGCTCGCCGGTCCAACCGATCGTGCCGAGTACCTCGATCGCCATAGGTTTCGGGATGATTCGATCGCCGTGGGTGAGCAGGTACGCTCCGGTGATGTGGTCGTGGATGCCACCGATGACGCTGCCGCCATAGCGAGGTGAGAGGATGTGCTCCTGGACTCGCATCAATATCTTCGCCTCGGCGCGTGCCTCCTCGGACTGAATGATGTGCAGGTTCATCTCGTCTCCATCGAAGTCAGCGTTGTACGGAGTGCATACTGCCAGGTTGAAGCGGAAGGTCTTGCCATCCATGACTCGCACTTCGTGCACCATCATCGACATGCGGTGCAGCGACGGCTGTCGGTTGAAGATGGTCACATCGCCGTCGATCAAGTGACGCTCAACAACCATTCCAGGCTTCGGCTTTCTTTCCTCCCAGTCGACTGTCGACAGCCTGTCCTCTACCGGCGTGCGCTCCTCCGACTCCTCAGCAACCGGAGAGCCGCAGTGCGGACAGATGACATGAAGTTGTTCTGGGAACTCCTCGTCAGGGTGGTTGTGCTCGAACTCCCATCTGTAGTGAATGATTGCATTCGCATCGCCCTCGGGGAGACTGTTTCCATTCTCATCCTCTCCACGCAGGTTGTGGATGGTGGATTCGAGGTCCGGCTTCCAGCCAATCGTCTCGATCGTGCCGTCCGGCTTGCGGATCTTCTCCTCGACGATCTCCAACCCGGGCAGAAAGTTGGGGGCTGGCAGCACGCTGTTCAACGCCGGCGAGCGGCCGGGATAGGGCTCATCTCGCTCTATGTCACCGCCGTGGCATTCGGGATTGTGACAGCGGAACCCGGACCAGATGAACTTGGTGCGGTCAGTTATGCGCACGCGATGGGAATCGCCGCGCACGATGTAGTTCACACCGGGATGTACGTCGGGTCCGCGCAGGATCATCTGGCGCAACTGCTCACGGTTGCGGCTGGTCACACGCACGGGAACCGTCAGTTCCTTCGCCACTCTCCTCGGCACACCAACCTCGTTGATTCCGAGGCATGGGTCGGGTGAGATGACCGAGCGCGCGCAGAAGTTGACGCGCTTACCGGACAAGTTGCTGCGGAAGCGGCCCTCCTTGCCCTTCAGTCGCTGGGTGAGCGTCTTCAGAGGGCGACCTGAGCGATGTCGGGCCGGTGGTATGCCGCTGGTCTGGTTGTTGAAGTAGGTCGTGATGTGGTACTGCAGCAACTCCCACAGGTCCTCGACGATCAGTTGCGGTGCACCTTGGTCGCGGTTCTCGCGCAGCCGCTGGTTGATACGCAGCACGTCGACCAGCTTGTGGGTCAGGTCATCCTCTGAGCGGTCGCCGCTGTCCAACGTGATCGATGGGCGTACGGTGATCGGGGGAACCGGCAGCACTCGCATGATCGTCCACTCAGGACGGCTCGATGCCTTGTCCATCCCGATGAAGATGAGGTCGTTGTTCGGGATGCCTTCGAGCCACTCGCGGATGTCCCGGGCGTTGAGTTTGTGTTCGCTCTTTTCCTCTTTCTTCTCCTTGAAGCCGGTCGGCTTGTCCAGCATGATCTTGCCCTGTTCCTCGCCGCAGTGCATGCACACCATCCTCTTCTTGTGACAGCAGAGTTTCTCAATCTCCTTGATGATCTTCTTGAATTCAGTGGAGCCGACCCCGTGCTTGACGATGATGTCGAGCACCTTGGAGCGATAGTAATCCTGCTCAGACTTCTCCTCGTCGACGGGGTGTGTGCCAGCCACCTCGTGCAGCAGCACCTTGTTGCAACTGTTGCAGGTGGCTTTGAGGCAGTTCCTCACCAGATTGGTGAACCCGACGTGCATCACCGGCAGTTCGAGTTGGATGTGACCGAAGTGACTCGGACAATCGTCGTGCTTGTTTCCACAGGTGTCACAACGAATGCCGGGCTCGATGACACCCATCTTAGGGTCCATCAATCCCTGATGATAGGCGTGTCCGTCGTCCTTGTAGGTGTCTGCCGTCTTGACCTCGACTGCGCTCATGCGGCGTATCTCGTCAGGTGACATCAGGCTGAACTTGATCGCGCTGATGCGCTTCGGTATCTTGGATGAGTCCTGTCTCTTCATCTGTTCACCTCCGGTCCGCCAGCTCGAGTCGCATGGCGACTCCGAGCGATTTCATCTCGTCGAGCAGCAGTTTGAACGCGTACGAGGTCTGCACAAGGTGCACCTCGGCGCGGTCGCCATGTATCGGACTGACGTAGCAGCGCCGCCTCCAGTCCCAGTAGGCGATGTGTCCGCTCTGCGCGCACACAGCGAGTTCGACGCCGTCGCTCTCATCGAGCAGCCGGTCCTTGATGACCATCGATGCTCCGTGGGCGATCAGGCAGTCGCGCTCCATCTCACCGAAGCGCAGGCCACCCTGGCGGGCGCGGCCCTCGGTCGGTTGACGTGTGAGGATCTGCACGCGGCCGCGGCTGCGGGCGTGGATCTTGCCGCTCACCATGTGATGCAGCTTCTGGTAGTAGATGCAGCCGACGAAGATGTTCACAGGATAGGTCTCGCCGGTCTCGCCGTTCATCATCTGCTCCCTTCCGGTGTGATTGAAACCCCCGCGCAGCAGACCTTCGCGCAGTGACTCTTCCTTCTCTCCTGAGAATGCTGTGCCGTCGATGATGCGGCCCTCCATCGAGCCGACCTTGCCACCGATCATCTCGAGAACGTGGGCGACGGTCATGCGGCTGGGAATCGCGTGCGGATTGATGATCAGGTCTGGGATCACGCCGTCGACGGTGAACGGCATGTCCTCGGTTGAGACCAAGCGGCCGATGACGCCCTTCTGCCCGTGGCGACTGGCGAACTTGTCGCCCAGTTCGGGAATACGGTCGGTTCGCAGTGTGATTCGCACCAACCGACCCGAGTCGAGGCTCTCGGTGACGAACACGTGGTCGATGTGACCCCGTTCGCCGTGGCGGACGTTCATGCTCGACTCTTGGCGATACTGCCCCATCATGAAGGCACCATGGCCCTCCTCCAGGAAGCGCGGCGGGCTGGTCTTGCCCACCATTATGCTGGGATTGTCATCAGGGGAGCCCGTGAGGAAGGTCTCCGGAATGGGCAGGCCATCGAACTCCAGATGGTCGTACTCGTAATTCTCCTTGCGCCCTTTCACCTCGTCGGGACCGGTTCCGGGGATCTCTATCTCCTCCACCTGCCCGCCAGGGTAGCGGCGGCGCTCGGCAGTGTAGGTGCGAGTGAATGTCGAGCGGCCGAGAGCACGTTCTACAGAAGCGCGGTTCATGATGACCGCGTCCTGCATGTTGTATCCCTGGTGTGAGAGCACCGCGACGATGTAGTTCTGCCCACCGGGGCGATGAATCGAGTTGGTCGTTGACATCGACTGCGTGCCGACAATCGAGCGTTGTGAATAGTGCAGCATGTGAGAGCGGGTGTCCGGGCGCAGGCGGTAGTTGGAGGCAGCCAGGCCGAGGCTCTGCTTGACCATGGCAGTGCCACCGGTGACCCTCGGAGTCGAGTTGTGCTCTGGGTAGGGAACCAGGCTGGCGCACACACCCAGAATGAGTTGGGGGTCGATCTCAACGTGGGTGTAAACGAGTACGTCCTGCGCGCGCTTCTCCGAACGGCGCAACTTGTCGAGATCATCCTGATAGTAGGACAGCGGCTCTTTGAAGCGTTCCTCTTTCCACTCGCCGTTCGGCATCTGAACGCGTACGCGGAGGTTGGCCTCGCTGATATCCTCCTCACCGAGGTTGAGCCACTCGACGTTGTCGGGGTTGATCGGCCGGTTGTATTTGGGTGAGCGGGGCGGCAGCACGTACGGCCGCGGCGCGATGAGAAGATCCTCCTCCTCCTCGGCGTCGACCCACTCGACGACCCCATCATTGAGCAAGTCGCGGAAGGTGATCTCGCGGGCGCTCAGGCCCTTGAGATGTCCCTTGGTGAGCACGAGGCTGCCGTTGTCAATGACCAGCAGAGGTCGTAGGATGCGCCCCTTGTCCGTGTTGATGAAGATGTCACGGTTGACGACGTCGTGCCGGATGGTGACCTCGGGTCGGATGCGGCCGCGCCTGCGCCTGCGCTTGAAGTGGGCAACGAGCTTGTGAGGATCTTTGTGCAGCCCGAAGATGTCGCCGTTCACGTGCACGCGCGCACCCTTGGACCAGTCCTCTGGTTCCTCCACGCCCGCTTCCTCGAGTAGTTCCTTGACATCATCCTCGGACACGGCCTCGGAGACGTCGATCATCTGGGCGGCGTTCTTCACCAGACCGCAGTTCTGCCCTTCGGGCGTCTCGTTGGGGCACAGTCGCCCCCACTGCGTCGGGTGGAGGTCACGAGCCTCGAAGTGCGGCTGGCTGCGTACCAGCGGGCTGGTGACGCGGCGCATGTGTGACAGTGCGGAGATGAACGTGGTGCGGTCGAGCAACTGGCTCACGCCGGTCCTGCCGCCGACCCAGTTTCCTGTGGCGAGTGCATGCATGATCTTCGAAGTGAGGACATCAGGTCGTAGACAACTGCCGATCTTCAACTCCCGCTTCCGGTTGTGATGCCGCTCCAGTTGGTACTTCAGGTCGCGGGCGAGCTGCTGCAGGCTGACCCGGAACAGGTCCTCGATGAGGTCTCCCGCCAGACGCACACGCTTGTTGGCGTAGTGATCCTTGTCGTTGGGGTCCTTGTCGGTGGTGGCCATCTCGAGCACCTGGCGCACGATGCGGCCGAGGAAGATCGCCTTCTTCGCGCGGAACTCCTCGAGTGTCCCGAGGTGCGGCAGCAACTCCTTGTCGAGCATGTTCTGGACTCGCTGCTGTCGGTACTCCTTCTGTTGGCCGGCCGCGAACTTCTTCTCCAGCCAGTTGAGGGCCTCTTCCTGCGTCTCGACTCCGTAGGCGTCCTTGGTGTCCGGATCGCGAACATGGTTGATGTTGGCAACGACGTACTTGAACGCGTCAGTGTGGGCGGAGATGGCAGTGAAGATTCCTTCGTCAGAGTTGATTCCCAGCGCTCGCATCAGCAGCACGACGGGGATCACCTGGGCACCGGCACTGCTGATCTTGACCATCAGCAGACCATCCTTGCGCTTCTCCACGGTGAGGGGCTTGCGCACACCGTCTCTCTGGCTGAAGATCTTGGCTACCTCGGTCTTGCGCGTGTAGCGCTTGTTCATCTCCACGGTGACGCGGTTCGGAGCGAGATCCTCCATCGAGATGAGGACGCGCTCAGTCCCATTGATGATGAAGTAACCACCAGGGTCGTACTGATCCTCACCCTTGGACTGCAGCATCCGCATGTAGTGCTCACGGTCCTCTTCGCTGGTGCTCGGTGAGAGGTTGCGCTTCAGGTCGATGTGCGAGGGGTGCATGTTGCAGCGGCGACTGCGCACCATGATCGGGATGTTGCCGACCTGCACCCTGTCCTCCAAGATCGGGACGGGATCACCAGAAGCGTCGAAGTGGTCGTCACGGTGGATGATGAAGTCGAGGAAGACCGGGCTCATGTAGGTCAGTTTGCGCAGGCGGCATTCCATCGGGCTGGCCGGATGCTCCGCCCCGTTGGCCTCGCGGATGGTCGGGTTGCCGACTTCGATGTTCTTCATGCGGATGGTGATCTCGTTGTCGAGAACGTCCAGTTTGATCAGCCCACCCTCATCGTCCTCGACCAACTCGTCTGTGCCGATGCGGATGTTGCGCACGATTTGCTCGGTGCGTGACAGCTTGCCATCCCCGTTAGGGATGCAGTCATCGTATGAGGCGATCTGGTGGTTGACCAGGCTTCGCTCGCGAAAGAATGTCTCGATGATCTCCTTCATGCAATCTTCCTCCTTCAGGTCCCCTCGACAACCAGCCGATATGCGAGATGCTTGCCCGCCGACGGGCTTCTCCTGATGATGCGGACCACACGGTTGGCCAGCCAGCCGGCTCTGAGTTCCTCATCCTCCTGTTCGTGGACCTCTTTGAGCACCTGCACGGCCGGGTCTGTGATCAGGATCTTCGGCAGCAGTTCCTTTGCCAGTCGTTCAACACCGTCCACGTCGGTCTGTATGAGATTCCAAGGGCTGAGGGCTTCCTTTTCCTCATCCTCGGGAACAAGCTCGTGATGAGGAACCAGCTCGTGGTTCAGGACGTTGAATCTGGTATCACCCATGGGGATGTCGTCGTCATCAGCCACCTTGGAGGGAAGCGTGACACGCTTCGAACGACTGCGTCTCTTGGAGGCGGATTGCTCGCGAATGATGCCCATCAATTGTTCGAACTCATTACTACCCTCTTTGAGTTCGGACTTCGCGGAGATCTCCTTGGCACTCATCATCTTGATCATGTCCATGTTGGCATCGTCCGCCAACTTGCTCGCGATGTCGACATCGACTCCCAAGTCGATCAGACGTCTTTTCGTTGAAGATTTGATGGCCATGCGGGAACCCCCTGACCCCCCCCGACCTCGGGCCTGTATCCCGCCTGGAGAGGCGGGCCCGGCAGGGTTCGAACCCGCGACTTGCCGGTTAAAAGCCGGCTGCTCTACCTGGCTGAGCTACAGGCCCAAAGTTGGTTTGGGCCACCCGCGGGCCGGGGGGTGGTTCAAAAACGCTTCGGCATGGCTGGCGCTCGATTGGCGCCGTCTCGCCCAGGGGTTGGGGGACGAGTTCCCGAGTGTCCGTTTGGCCGACTTCAGCATAAAGGTAGCGGGTATAATCCCGCAGGGAATGCT
>CATMIM010000016.1 GCA_950068635.1 uncultured Candidatus Poseidoniales archaeon | reverse complement strand
ACGCGCGCCGTGCGCGCATGCCACTCATTCCCCTTTCGCCTGCACACCAGCCACGTCCCGCCGCGGCAACCCATTTGACGGTGGACCTCCCAGCGGTGTCCATGCAGGTCGAATTGCTGCCGATCGACTCGCTTCTGCCGCACGAGCAGGTCATCGAGAAGAAGGTGGTCCAACTGCTGGAGGTGACGCTCAAGTGGGGGTGCTACACCAAACCCGTGATCGTGGACGGCAAGAGCGGTGTCCTGCTCGACGGGCACCACCGGCATCAGGTGGGATTACGGCTGGGGTTACGCAGGTTGCCCGCAGTCGTGGTGGATTACCTGGATGATGACGACATCACTGTCTCTCTCTGGCCCGCATCGGAGCTCGGATCCATCTCAAAGCAGGATGTCCTGGCCATGGGGTTGTCAGACGAGGTCTACCCGCCGAAGACCAGTCGCCATACTCTCGCCGACCACCTGCCACCGATATCCGTGACGCTCGAGCAGTTACGCGAGGAGAATGACTGACCGAACCGCCGCTCGGGAAGTCATGCCCAGTACTCATCTTCGTCGGTGAACACAGTGTCCCGGGCACCGGTACTGCTGATCAGTCTCCGCAGCACGAAAAGCATCCCAGTCGAGGCGGCCATCAACAGGAAGAGTCCCGTGATGGCGAGTGCCTGCTCCATCTCCGCTGTCATGGTCACTGATTACTTTCCAACCTCCTTCAAACACAAATGGGAATCCCCCGGGGGACCCTGAGTGTCTCGACAGAGCGTGATCAACTGCGCGCGGCGACATCTTCCAGCAGGCTGTTCGCCGCCTGGGATAGCAATTCATCGTCGCTGTCAGCAAGTTGTTCGGCTGCGTCCAACTCGCCCGCAGTGCAGCGTTTACCATGCAGTTGCTCGAGCAGGCGCAGACGCAGCATGCGCTCGCAGGTGCCGTCGTTGAGGAGTTCCGTCCTGAGGGAGGTCGCGGATTCGCTGGAATCGCCGCGCAGCAGGCGTGCGAGCAGAGTCGTCGCCTGGCTCCCCTTCACAGCCGCGACCACCTCGGAAACAGCCAGCCAGTCGCGCTCGCGCAGCATGGCGGTGATGACCCGCACCATCTCACCGTCCGGGTCGCGCAGCAGATCCAGCAGAATGGCCCGGTCGCCTGACTCCCAATCGAGCGGGAGCAGCAATCTCGCCGCTTCCGCTCTCAGCAGCGGTCGACGGTCTACGATGACCAGCAGCAGCAGATCCCTGAATGAGTTCACGTCAGACAGTGAGCCGATCGACTCCAACGCGGCGCCGCGGACGCGATGATGACCATCCTTGAGCGCATTGGAGAGCAGTTCCTTGGCCCGATCTTCCACCAGAGCATGAGCCCGCAGGGCAGCCAACCTGCGCACGCTGTGATGCTCGTCGGCAGCGGCTTGCTCGAGCACAGGGAGCAGGTCGTCACCGGAGATCGCCACCAGACCGGTGTACGCCTGCAGTCGTACATCAGATTCAGGGGATTCCGTCAGGGCTGAGAGATGCGCACGAGCCGCCTCACCGAGACGAGGCAGGATCTCGGCAGCCAGCAGACGACCCTCGGCACGGGAGTCGTCGACGAGCCGGTCTCCGAGCTCCTCGTGTTCCGGGCCGAACCAGCGCCTGTAGGCATCGGCGGCTTTCGCATGAGTCCACCCATCATCGGAGTCGAGCAGGGGCTGGAAGTGAACCAGTGCAGCAGGATCATCTAATTCGAACAACTTGCGCACTGCGCGCCGGCGTTGGCGCACATCTCGGTGCGTGAGGCGAGCGGCGTGCTGCTGCAACATGGAGGGTCATTCTTTCGATTCACCCGACCCGTAAAAGCCGCGCGGGCGACACCCCTCGGGCCCGATCAGGGAACAAGATCATCGTGACTTCCGAATCCTTGGCCCTCTTCCTCTTCCTCATCGCCTTCTGGAGCGCCTGGATGCTGCATACGCGCATCGAACAACGCTACCAGAGCAGGCCACAGGGGGAGCAGCCAGTCAGCCGACTCCTCCAGCAGTCTCAGAAGAGGGTGTTCATCGTCGAAATCGAGGCCCTCGATGTCGATTGTCACCCCCTCCTCATCCTCCCAGACGTCCTCATCACCGGTCAACACCACCGGAGGCAGTCCATCGGGAAGTTCTCGCAGTTGCTCCGCCAGTTGCCGCAGCAGTTCCTGGGTCTCTTCGTCGAACAGGCCGATCTCACCCCCGATGTCAGCCGCTTCGTTGAGAAGGTTCGCCAGTTGTGCCGCTCCGGTCGGCTCTTGCTCGGTTTCGGCTATGTCAACCGGTCCGAACAGGACTCCTCCAAGGTCGGTGTCAAGCCACCCATCCTGACGTTCCCGCTTCACGAGACGCTGGGAGTTGCGGTGTCCGAGAGGCGCGATCACGAATCCACCCTCCGACACCCTCTCCTCCAGCCAGGGCGGTAACTCGACCAGCGAACCTGTTACCAGCACCCTGTTGAGCGGTTCAGGAAGGTGCGGAGGGGCGTAGGTGAGCGAGCGCATCTTGCGGATTGTGAAGCGGCCGTCGCAGTGCTCCTTCAACCGCTGACGCACGTGTTCGACCACCTCGCGGGACGGATCGACGACGGTGACCCTTCCCCCGGGACCGACGATGTGGCTGATCAGAGCGGCGATGTAGCCTCCTTTGGCACCGAGGAGCAGCACCTCCTGTCCCGGCTGCAACTCAAGGTGGTGCAGCAGCGTGACCACCATGTGCGGGGCGGAGATGGTCTTCACGCCGCCTGCGGGAGTCTCGAGGAACACCACTGGGCGGTCGTGCAGGAAGGGGATGAGGTCGTGGTCGGTGAAGTGCTGGATGTCGACCGCGAGCATCGCATCACTGATCTCCGGAGTCACCGGCAGACCGGCCGCCAGCAGGCGTTCGAGCAGGTCACGCATCTGCTGCATACGGGGCCAATCACCCTGACCCCACAAAAGGGTGCGGGATGCGACCGTTCAAATCTGAAGTGGGGTTGAGGGAGAACGCGGGCTCGTGGTCTAGCGGTCATGACGTCGCCCTTACAAGGCGGATATCGGCGGTTCAAATCCGCCCGGGCCCACCTGCAACCGAACCACCGCCCCAATGCTGAAGAACCATGCTCCCGCGGGCCGCAGACGTGACAGAAGAGGCTTCTATCCACGCCGCCAAACTTGCTCGCCGCCTGAAGCAGGAGCGAATGTGGCTGGCGACCGCCGAATCATGCACTGGTGGACTGCTCACTTCCATCCTCACCGACATCTCCGGGGCGAGTAAATGGTTCAAGCGAGGCTGGATCACATACTCGGACGAATCAAAGAAGGATGAACTGGGGGTTGACGAGGAACTCATCGTTCGGGGAGAGGGTAGCGCGGGCGCGGTCAGCAAGGAAGTCGCAGAAGCGATGGCAACAGGTGCTGCCGAGCGGGCGGGAACGGACATGGCGATCTCCATCACCGGAATCGCCGGGCCCACTGGCGAGACCGAAGGCAAGGAGGTCGGGCTGGTATGGGTCGGAGTGCAACTGCAGGACCGACTCGAGGCGCGCTCAGCAGAATTCGGACATGGTGATCGCTACAGGAACAAGGAGGCGTTCGCCAACTTCGCCTTGCGCACCGCGCTGCAGATCTGGGACGACCATTTCTCTGAAGAGGAACCTGAAGCGGAAAGCGACGAGGAGGAGGCTCCCCAGAACGAGGTTGATGGGGAGAATGACTCCCAGCAGCTCGATTCGGCACTCAAAACGGTCTCCGGTGGCAACATCCTGGATAATGTCGTTGACTGGGATGGCGAGCCGGAAACGGTGGAGGAGCCCTCCACGTCCATTCCCGGAGCAGATGTCGACTGGGACGAATGAGCGAGCGTACACCGCTGGTGAACAGCGACCCTTCACGGGTTCCCCCACCATGCGTAAGAGGGGGATTCGCGCAGCAATGGTTTAGGGCGGTCGAATCCGCCCTCGCGCGGCCATGGCCGAAGATGAGTGGAGAGGGCTGTTCAGGCGCTTGTCGTCTGCAGGACTGATGCCGGCTCGCGGCATGCAACAACGACTTCTCGAACTCGACGACCCAGACACGGTCCTCAAGTCTGCAAAACGGCTGGGAATGAATGGGATTCTCAATGACGAGATGCTCGACCAACTGCTCGTCGAACCTGAGGCAGGAGTGGATGACGAGACTCCATCGATCGCAGCTGGTGCTCTCCCGCCGAAAGGTGACTCACCGGTCCTCGATACGCCCGTGAGTGTCGATGAGCCGGCCGTGGGCAGAGTAGTTGCTCCGGTGCTGGAACCACCGCTCGAGGTCGCCGCCCGTCCCCACGGCCTGCCCCATTTCGACATCGCCGGGTTCCCGCTCGGCGCTACAGAGACCGACACGGAGTTGGACATCCACTTCGACATCACTGGGAACAGCACCACGGCTTGCACCATGGATGACATGCTATCCTACTTCAACGACAGATTGCAGCGCATAAAGCGGATGATCGTCCAAGGAGGACGACTGCCCAACAGGCCGATCGACATCCGCCGACTGGCACGAGAGCGCAAGCGCTTCGGAAATCGAGACACGACCGCCACGATCATCGGCCTGGTGAGCGAAATACGGCATGGCAGTTCCAACCTGCGCTTCACGCTGGAAGACGAAACTGGAGACTACGCATGCATCCTCTACCCGCCCGGGGGCGCAGCCGATGCCAGCAGCGCCGGCAGACGCAACCAACTGCTGGTGGCGGGCCTCATGAATGACAATGTGATCGGTGTGACCGGTCATATCCAAGGGGACCGCCGCGACGTGCTCGTCGTCGACGACGTGCATCTGCCTCCGCTCCCCAAGCACCGCAAATCGGCCGCACCAGCCGACCAGGCTGTTTCGGTGGCATTCCTGTCAGACCTGCATCTCGGCTCGAACACCTTCCTGCACGCACAATGGGACAAGCTGGTCAAATGGTTCCACGAGGATCCGCTGGCCAAGACGGTGAAGTATCTCATCCTGTCAGGCGATGTGGTCGATGGGGTCGGCATCTATCCCGGCCAACAGGGCCATCTGCAGATCGTCGACCTCTACAAGCAGTACGAAGGTGTTGCGAAACTCATCGAGCAACTGCCGGACTGGCTGGAGACGATGATCCTGCCCGGGAACCACGACGCTGTGCGCCCCGCCGAGCCACAACCGGCTCTCGATCCCCGCGTACAGGAGTACTTCAATTCGACAACCTTCGCTGGAAACCCGTGCGAATTCAGTCTGCACGGTGTGCGAGTGCTCTCATACCACGGGGTGAGCATCTTGGACTTCGTGTCGGGAATGCGCAACGTCACATTCTCACAACCTGAGGTGGCGATGCAGGAGATGCTCGAAAGACGTCATCTCGCACCCTCATGGAGAGGGAAAACGCCCCTGTCACCCGAACCTGAGGACCACATGGTCATCGGCACCATTCCCGACATATTCGTCACCGGACACGTGCATGGTCACTATTGTGGGGGGCACAAGGGAATCACGCTGGTGCACAGCAGCACCTGGCAGGACCAGACCAACTACCAGCGCATGCTCGGGTTCCAGCCGAAGCCGTGCATACTGACCGTGATCAACCTGCACACACACGAGTCAGCGTCGATTCCGTTCGCCTAGTCCCAGTCATGACGACGGGTTCTGAACAAGGCACCGACAACCAGCAGAATCACCAACAGCAATCCGATTTGAACGACAGGATTCCCGAATACATCGGCGATGCTCGCAGTGTCACTGGACTCTTCATTCGGTTCACTTGGAGGGGAACCTTCGTCAGGGAGTGGAGACGCGGCGTCCTCCTCCTCGATGAAGAAGTCCACACTGGAGGAGTTCGTGTTGCCTGAGGCATCGGAGGCGGTGACGGTCAGCGTGTAGGTCTGAAGCGCGGGGAGATCTGGATACGGTACAACCGTCATCTCGTGATTCTTGCGCAGAGCCACGTCGTCTCCCACGAAGGTCTGGCCGTAGACCTCGATCGACTCCGTCGCCTGCTCACTGGTGTACCAAGTGACCCGCAGCGAGCCGCCGACGATGACCTCGACAGCGAGGTTCAGCAGGTCTGGCGGGATGGTGTCAGCCTCGATACTGGTGTTGAATGGCAATGTCACTGGATCAAGCCCTTCGATGACGATCTCGCAAGAGTAGTATGTGGCGCTCGCCAATCCCGTGATCTGCAGCGTATGTGTCAATTCCGTACTCGATTCAGGGAAGGTCAGGTTGCCGCAGGTGACGTTGGCACTGCCTTCTCTGGTGGTGGACCATTCGAGGATGGCCGTCGTGGCGGTCGTGCTGACCACCTTGGCGCCGTAGACCTGCTGCTCCATCTCGGGGATCTCGATGCCGGTCAGCACAGCCGGCTCCTGGGCTTCGACATCGTAGGCGGAGAGCATCGCAGCCTGCCCATCTCCTTCGAGCACCATATCGAGCACGTTCGGGTCGTAGTCGACCCCGGTCAGGGGTAGCGGGTCCGCGCCACCGCCGAGTCGCCAGGTCTTGGCCTCGGCGTCTACATCACGCCATTTCCCAGGCCCGAATCCGTCTTGTGAGCCGACGACGATGACGAAGCGATAATTCGGGATGTCCGGACCGATGACCAACTTGGAGACAGTGATGGTGATGGTCTTGGAATCAATGTCACCGAACACCTCGATTCCCTTGGCGCTGGTGTCCCCGGTCAGTGAATCGACCGCTTTCACCGTGCCCGGATCTCCCGTGACGGAGATCGCCACCTCCCACGCCCAATCGGCGTCGATCACCGCGTTGGCTCCTTCCAGCATGTCGGTCTCACCCCACATGTAGTTGCCCTGGTCGACATAGATCTGGACGATCTGATGGCTGAATCCATTGGAGAGACTCCAGTAGTCGGTCATCTCAGCCATCGTCACCTCGAAGCGGGCGTTCCACGCGCTCTGGCTCACCTTGAGGTGGGTGATGTCCCACAGACCCACTCCAGGAGCGAAATCGCCCGCCAGTGGGTAGGTGTAGGTGCCTCCGCCGTTCTCGTCGCCTGTAGCGTCGTCGATGTCGAGCAGCGTCACCCAGTCCTCGAAGTCGGGCATCACCATCTCTGCCGGTGCCGGTGGTGCCATCTCCATGTCGTCCCCATCACCATAGGAGAGTGAGTCAGTCAGTGCGGTCACAACCTTGACGCGAGTGGAGTAGCGCGGGGCTAGGCCCAGTTCAGACCATGGGATGCGGAACTCGTAGACCTCGTCTGCGGCGCACGCACCGAGCATCGAGGAACTGTGCAGCACCCATTGTTCGTTGTCACCGTTCTTGCCTCGAGCATCGAACAGGTTGTACTTCGCCTTGCCATCCTCGCGCATCTGGTTGAAATCGAAGGAGACCATCTTCTTGGCCGGGAAGCCGAGGATCTCGTTACCGTAGTAGGTACGGAAATTGGTCTGCACCTCGTTGAAGTTGATCGCGTTCGGCTGCATGAAGTAGATCGACAGGTCCGGCGCCCTGATCATGTCCGATGATCGCCATTCCGAGCCGGACAGCGCCATGTCCACGCGCACGTAGACGTTCGACGCGTCGTATCCGAGATGGAACGATTCGATGTCCAGTTCTCCGCCATCGACGCTCGCAGCATCATAGCGTGCTGCCCCATCCCATTCACCGGGCAGTGCGATTCCGTCGATCATCGGCTCGATGACGCCGTCGTACGGTGTCTCGGGAACCGCAGGGTTGGTCCACAGGTCCTGCAAGTAGGGAGGAAGTTCGAGATTGATCGCCCGATAGACGTTCGACAGATGGACCTTGTAGAGCATGTCCCACAGTTCGTCGTATCCGCTGTCCTGATCGAGTCCGTACCACCAGTACCAGTCGCTGCCCTCGGCGATGTACAGGCTTTCCCAGGCGGCATCCAGACCAGGGTCGGCCGGATTCTGCTCCTCGAAGTCGATCAACGCCGAGCGTGCCTCGATCAAGCGCTGCCATGCAAGACTCTCTTCGGCCTCGCCGGCCCAGGTGGACAGGGTTCCGTCGATCCATGACCCGGTCGAAATCGTCTGAATGTGCGGCAGCGTGTGGTTCTGTGCCAGGAACTCCGAAGGAGTGGTCGTGACGATGCTGGGGTGGCTGTCCAGACGACTGTACCACTCGTCCATGAACGGACGGCCGTTGTCGTGGTGCTGGAAGTCGGACATGAACATCCAGTTCTCACCATCGAGCGCCACAGTGAGCAGGTGTTCACTCGGGTCCTTACCCTCGTCGAGGAGCTGCTGGCGGACATCGTCCACATAGGAGATGAAGTCGGATGCTGCCGCTTCCGGTGACATCGAGCCGTACTGGAAGGCGATACGGTCGGAGATGACACGGTCACGGAAGATTGTCGCCACTTCTCCTCCATCCGCCCCGGTCACCATCCACGGCATGGCGAGATTGCTCGCCACATCGGTATCGATCTGGTTTCCATCGCTATCCGTTGACCCCGCGAGATTGATCTCGTCGGTGATCATCCACTGGATGCCGACATCAGCTACCGGCTGCACCATGTCCGGGCTCACGGACTGCTCGCTCGGCCACATCCCCGTCGGTCGGAAGCCGAGTTCGTCCTCGAACAGGTCCATGCCGGTCACGAGCTGGCTCTGCACGTCCTCGGGCCACGCTTCCTTGTTGACGCTGATCCCGTCCTCGAATCGCCAGCCGTTCATCATCAGCAGCGGCATGATCGGATGGTAGTACGGTGTAGTGGTCAATTCCACCTGTCCCGAAGCGGCGAGTTCGCTGTACATCGGCAACACGTTGCCCATCTGGCTGTGCTGGGCGTCGAGGACGTACACCAGGTCGTCGTGCGTGTAGCCACCGGCCTGCTCGAACAGCGCCACCAGACCGTCATCGCGATGGCTCGCATTGTAGTTCCCGAGAACATAGTCGGGGCTGAACTGGTAGAGGTACCACAGCACCTGCAGATCGAGGAAGTCCTGCGCGGCGAGCAGGTCGTCGTCCATGATGGTCGCCGGCTTCAGGTTGTGCCGCGTCATGCCGTAGATCTCGGAATAGCGCGCGCTGCTGGGATAGAGCCACGACAACTTGGGGTCGTCAACGGTGACGTTGTAGATCCATCCAGAGTTCCAGAACGACTGGAACTGCATGGTGTGCAGTTCGAGCGCGGTGGCGTTGGGATAGCCACCCTCCACCCAGGGTCGCTTGGCGATGTCGGTGTGCACATCCAGCGTCTCATTTCGGTTGTAATCGACCAACTGCTCGATGAGAGAAGGCACCAGATTGTAGGTCACCTTGGTGTTGGTGCTGGCGAGGATGCCGGGCGAATCGACGTATTCCGCCATGGCGTGAACGCGCACCCAGGGCATCTCGTACATGCCGGTCAATTTGTTCTTGTAGTACGGCTGATGCTGGTGGAAGACGATCGCCAGATTCAGTGCATCGTCCAACTTCTCCACCTCTCCGCTGGCCTCCTCCGTGGGGAGGGAACTCGGGTCTGTGGGTTGAGTGCGGTCGGCGATGTGCCACGCGTGGGTGAAGGTCTCAGCGCCGTTGGAACTCGCAGGGTTCTCGAGCGGGAAGGAGGCCCAGACATGCCCCTCATCCTGCCATTGCGCCCATGCAAGGATATCGAGCGAGGTTGGAGAACCGAGGTTCGACCATGGGATGGAGATCTCGGTCACCTTGTTGTCCGCCCAGCCGACGAAGGTGCTGATCCCACTCTGCTCACCATCAGCCCAGCCAGAGCCGTTGTAGCTCTGCAACGAGGAGTAGGACGAATCTTCGAGCACGAAGGCGTGGTCGGCTGCGAACGGCAGGACATGCGACAAGCTCCACTGCTTGGAGAGCGGAGAGCCGCCCTCGCTCGTGTTGAGGTAGACGAACAGGTCGGCGCCTTCGCTTGGTGAGGACCAGTCGGTGCCCTCCCAGGCCAATGCCAGATGGGTGTCATTCCATGTGAGCCTGAAGCTGACCGAGTTGGCATCGGTTGCCATCAGGGTGTCTGAATCCCACTCGGCGACGCTGCCGTCGATGGTGACATCGTCGGGCGTCATGGCTCCGACAAGTCCTAACAGCGGAGTCAGAAGGAAGAGCAAGACGACGGAGAGCGCCCGGCGCTGCATCGTTTCCGGGAATCCTTCGTGCATCAAAGCATTATGCAAGTCACGGCCGTAGGCCGTGCATGCGACGAGCGGGCGTCCTGTGCCACATCACCTC
>CATMIM010000015.1 GCA_950068635.1 uncultured Candidatus Poseidoniales archaeon | reverse complement strand
TGAGCACGGAAAGGACGTGCTCGGCCGTACTGATGCCCACTCACTCGCGCTGCTCACGTGGGTCTGGGCCTTGCTCGCCCTGCTGGTGACACCGATGCTGCTCGCCGCCTTTGTGTGGCAGAGCGCCGACTGGGGAGAGGGGGTGGCCTTGGTCATCCCCGACCCATGGAAACCGGAATGGACGCGCACGTTGGCCCTGCTCAGCGGTGGTCCGCTGGTGCTCTGGACGATGGCGACTCTGTCACTGGTGGCGATCTGGCTGGCCACGTCAGCCAAGTCCATCAGCACGGCAAGAGATGCAGGAAGGGCCGCCTGGCTGTGGCCGAGGGGGCATCAAGGAGCGGGTTGGCAGGGCGCTGGCAGGTTGGCCTGTGTGGGGGCGACTGCTGCGGCGATCCTGCTCGTCGGAATCGCTGCTTCCCTGCTCACGCTGGTGTCCGGGAGTGTCCCCGGGGCACCCGATGTCGCTGGCTTCGGGGAGGCGGAACTGTGGTTGTCGCTGTTCAGCGCGGCGTTCGTCGAGGAAGCGATCCATCGCGGCGTGCTGCTGACTCTGCCCCTCTGGTTGCTCATGCGCGCCGGTTCGAGGGGGCTCGAGCGGTCGACCATCTGGCGAGGTGGGTTGCTGGAGAGAGGCTGGTCGCTGGAGGCGGCGAGCGTGCTGCTGCTCTCAGCCGCCCTGTTCGCCTCGGCGCACGTACCGCAGTACGGTGGTTGGAAATGGTTGCCGACATTCTTCTCTGGGCTGGCTCTCGGATGGCTCGCGCTGCGCGCTGGCCTTGCGGCAGCGGTGCTCGCGCACGCGCTGGTCAACGTGAGCGTGTTCCATCTCGCATGGATGACGGCGGCGCTGCCGATCTCGGCCGGTTCGTGGTGTCTGCTCGTCTCGCTGTTCACAGTCGGGCTCCTGTGGCAGGTCGTGCCGGTCGCCATCAGCATCGCTCGCTGGGAGTTGGCCAACGTGCGCAGAGACCTGTTCGCGCCGCGCAAAGATGACCAGCGAACCCGTGGGGTTCCTACCGAGGTCGCACACGGCGAGGAGTAGGCTCAGTCGCACATCGCGGCCAGCGCGGCGCTGACGCACTTCGTGACTGCCTTGGCCGTGGGCACGTGCAGCTTCTCGTCAGGTCCGTGGGCGTTGTTGCCCGGCCCGGCAGCGCCCGTCACCAGGTAGCGTGCATCCGGATAGGACTCCTGCATCATCGACATGAACGGAATCGTGCCACCCTCGTAGAACGGCATCGAGCCGTTGTCGAAGAAGCGCTGCGAGGCCGCATCGAGAGCCGCATCCACCGCTGCTGGCATCGCCGGCGCGGCGAATCCGTTCGCCGCCGTATCGAGCGTCATGCTCACATGCGCCCCATGTGGCGGGTCATCCTCGAGCAGTTGTTTCAGCAGGACGGAAGCCGATTCCGATTCGACGCCAGGAGGGATGCGCACTGACACCTTCAGGTCGGTGTGCGTCCGCAGCACGTTGCCGGCCTGTTCGAGCGCGGGCATCCCGCCCGCACCGGTGATCGACAGGGTCGGACGCCAGTTCTGGGCCAGCAGGGCCTCGACCAGGTCGGTGCTCTGCGCCTCGACTCCATCGAGGAACGGGAAATCGTCGATGAGCGCTTGGCCGAGCACGTCGCAGATGCGCTGCGAATCGGCGCGCAACTCGTCGCTGATGTCGATGTGCAGCCAATCCGGCTTGAGCGCACCAGTATCCTCATCCTCGAGACGGGACAGCAGCTGGCGAGCGATCCTGAACGATGACGGCATCACACCGCTCGCCATCCCGGAATGGACTCCCTCGGCGGAGACAGCGACGGAAAGCGTGCCGCCGATGAGTCCGCGCAGGCTCTCAGTGATCCAGAGGCGCTCGTAATCCCCCATGCCGGAGTCGAGCACGATGACGAGGTCAGGGGTGCCGAGATCATCCTTGCATTCGGCGAGGTACGCAGGCAGGTCGGGAGAGCCGGACTCCTCGCAGGTCTCGATGATGAAGCGACAGGTCGGGTGCGGGATTCCCTGCTGCTGCAGCGCCAGCACCGAGATGATTCCCGCATATCCTCCGTAACCATCGTCGACACTTCCCCGTCCGAACAGCCAATCGCCCTCGCGCACCGGCTTCCACGGACCCTTGCCCTCGGACCAGCCGGTGAACTCCGGTTGTTTATCGAGATGTGAATAGAACAGCACCTCTCCGGGGGCGGTGCCCTCGACCTTGCACAGTATCAGCGGCGTCAGTCCGGCGAGTTGATGCACGTTCACGCTGAGTCCTTCCAGAGGCACGGTGGCCAACCAGGCGGTGAACAGATCGATGGTGGCGTCGAGATGACCGTTCGCGTTCCAATCTGCGTCGAACGCGGGAGAGAGAGCGGGGATCTCGATGAACCGGTACAGATCCGGCAGCGCGGAGTCGTCCCACATCCCATCAACGAACTCTGAGAGGGCATCCCAGTCGAGTTCTGCCATGCGTCGGCCAACCTCCTTCCAATCAAGGATTCACCGGTGCAGCGGCCACCCCTCGGGCGCGCAGATGCGCACGTCCCCGAGGAAGAACGGACATCGATGGCAGGTCTCCTGCTGCTCCTCAGGCAACCGCGGGAAATTCGCCTCTTGCAGGTGGTCGGTCACCGACACCCGCGCCAACATCTCCAGATGGTTGGAGAATTCACTGTCCACCCCCTCCCATTCCGCATCCGTCCACGTGATCAGCCGTCCAGTGGCACCGACCAGGATCGCTGGTGGCAGCACGTCGCGCGGCGCCAGCCCGGCGCGCTGGCGCATCCTCTCCAGGCCGAGCAGCGCCTGATGGTAGAGCTGCAGCTGGAATCGATACTTGCCGAGCAGCGAGGACTCCGCCTCGTTACGCGATGTCGGCTCGTCGGGCTCAGCGACCGGCTCGAACAGGGTTCCCGCGACATCAGCCGCATCCTCGGTGGTATCGTCGAGCAATCCGAGACAGGATTCGGTCTTCAGGTCGACCGCGCGGATGGTCGCTCGCTCACCCTCGCCCCGCTGGGTGCACAGCACCAGGTCGGCGAGTCCATTGAAGTCGAACAGCACCCTGTCCACCGTGGCCGTATGCACATCTCCCGTGGGCGTCCAAGTGAACTCCTGGCAATCTGCGAGTTCGACGGGAACCTGCAGTGTGAACGGCCACTCGGTGCGCAGCCCCTCCACTCTGTCGTCGCCGACGACCTCTCCGGCGCACAGCCTTCCGAGCGGTCCTTGCTGAAGCGTGCGCCCCATCTCGAGCAGCAGGTCGCTGGTGGCGTCGCGGTCGACGTCCACAGGCAGCAGTTCGTCGCACACCGTGTCGATGAGTCCCAGAGAGGTGAGCATGCCGGGGTTTGCGCGCATCCACTGGGCGGGCAGCGGGACGAGCGGCCCTGATTCGGGTGGTCCGGGGTTCCCGATGCCGAGTTCGACCAGCCTGTGGAACAGTGAGCCGAGCACGGTAGGTTCCGGTAGGCGTGGCCCTTCCTCTTGCTCACCCTCATCCTGTCCGTCATCATCGAGCAGCGGCAGGCGGATCGGTTCGGACAGCAGCCCGATGTGCGTGCTGAGCCAATGCTGCCTGATGCAGCGGCTGGCTGTGTCAATACGGTGAGGAGCCATGCGGATGCGCCGAGTCAGATTCCGTGGCTGCTCGGCTGGCGTCGGTTCCGGGTCGAGGCGAGCACTGTCGTGCAACCGCTGCATGGTCACCAGCGGAGCGACCACCTCGCGCTCTTCGAGCACGCAGTCCGGGTGGTGCAGGATGGGGAACGAGGTCAGGCCGTTCGGTGGCAGATGAGCGTCGGCGACGAGAGCGGCGGGACCCAGAGCGATACCACCGCTGAAGGAATGCGGTAACGGGTATGCCATCGCCTCATCCCCATCGAGCAACCAAGGCGAGGCGGCGTCCCCTGCTCGGCTGGACGACTGGCGCAGCGCTTCGAGCCACATCTGTCCGAAGTGAGGTGTCGGACCGTACTTCCAGTCGATCTCGATCGACGTCGCCTCCGGCGCGAGCGCCGCGTTCCTGGGTGCGCCGGCCACGATGAGCAGGTCCTTGGCGCGGGTGCAGGCGACATAGAACAGCCGCCGTGCCTCCGCCTGCACCTGTGCTTCCAACAGCCGGTTGGACAGCCGCCAGCTCCCGCTGTCGGGGGTCGGCTGGCTGCGCCATGGGTGGGCGCGAGGGCTGAACATGTCAGCGGTGATCAGCAACTTGTCCTTCAGCGACTGGGAGATGTTGCTCTGGTTCTCCGAGAACATCCCGGTCACTATGACGACCTTCGACTGCAGACCCTTCGCCCCATGGATCGTCATCAATTGCACAGCATTTCCCGGGGGCAGCGCGGTCGAGGGAAGATGACGCCCGGCGACCTGTGACAAGCGATGCATCCTGTCAGCGAGCAGCACTACGTCGCCACCGGCCTCAGCGATCTGCTGGCTTACCAGTTCGACGAACTGCTCGGCATATTGTCGCTCCACCGGTGTCGGGTGCGCCAGCAGCAGGTCCGAATGGTCGAGAGTCTCCGAGAGCAGGCGCAGCAGTCTCCCACTGTGCGCCAGTTCCACCCAACGTTGCACGAGGGCTCGCTGGCCGTCGCTGACCGCATGCTCGATGAGACGGACGAGCAGGTCCTCGTCACCGTCCTCCTCGAGAAGGTATTCCTGTAGCTGGACGTCAGAGTGCCCGATCAGCGGTGAACGGGCGAGTGCGGCGGCGTTGAACGGCATGAGTGGGCGGGCGACCATCTGCACCAACGCCATCAACGCCTGCACGACCGGTTGTTCCAGCAGTCCACCCTCCTGGTCAGCGAGAGCCGGGACACCGAGCGCCGTCAGCCGATGCATGAGGTCGGGCATGTGCGTACGCGAGGGCATCAGCACCATGATGTCCCGCGGCTCGACCGCCTCAGCAGCTGGCAGTTCGAGCCAGCCGTCATCAGCAGTCGGATCGTGCACACGCATCGCGGAGCCATCCACCAGAGCGCGGATGCGGGAGGCGATCAGCTCGTTCTCGAGGTGCACCGCAGTCGCCCCCTCGCCGAGGTCGAACGGATCTATGGCCACGGCCAGATCCTCTGGAGGGTCGCTCGCCGTCCCACCCGAGAGCGGCAGAAGCCACTCCAGCCCACCACGCTCCTCGGTACGGTGTGCCCTGAGGGCGCGGGCACGCGCGTACCAGTCGCCGGGGAACAGGTCGTGGCGGGGTGCGAACAGATCCTCCCACCATTCATTCATCGTCTGCAGCAGGTCCTGACAGGTCCGGTAGTTCGTCACCAGGTCGATGTGACCCTGCGCCCTGCGTGCGGTATCGACGGCGCTGACTGGGTTGCCATCGTCATCGAGGTCGAATCGAATCCACGCGTTCGAGGGGATCGGTCGACTGTTCACCCATTCAAGAGCGGTCACGAATGACGATGTGTCAACGAGTCTGGGGTCGCGCGATGCTGCCTGTTTCCTGAGCGCCGGCGTAAGGAGCAGTCGTCCCTCGTTGGCGAATTCGTACTCGTTCACACTGCGCAGGTGGGATGTGTAACGCGCCATCCCGCTGACCTGTGCTTGCCTGAACCCGTAGATGCTCTGCTTCTGGTCGCCGACCCAGCATACCGTCGGCTGCCAGGCACTCTGCGGGGCATCCGGGTCTCCTTCCACTCGCTGACGGACACCCCACAGCCTCGAGAGCAGCAACCACTGCTGGATCGAGTTATCCTGCGCCTCGTCGATGATGAACGCCCGGAAGCGACGCCTGATCGTCTTCAGTGTGTGAATCCGCCGGGTCAGGTCATCAGCCACCTCCCGCATGGGCCAGTCTCGGAAGGCATCGGTGATCATCCGCCTCTCGACTCCATTCTCCGCGATCACCTCGAAAGCGGACTCGACCACCGCCATCGCCGCATCGAGGTGAGAATCCGTCCACGGGACGTCGAGGTCGAGCGCGTCCAATCGCTCGACCACCTCAGGGGGGTACCAGCGTCGACAGACGGAGGGACAGCGAGCGAGCAGCAAGTCCTCGGCAAGGGAAGCGACATCGTCGTGGTCGTGCATCCCGGCAGCCTGCTTCAGTTCGGTTAGCACATCGTGCGCACCCGCATGCACCAACAACAGGTCCTCGAGCAGGCGTGCGTCTACATCTACGGTGAGGGCGGTGGGGGAACGGGCCTCGTATGCCGGGATGGGGTCCGTGAGCCTGACCGGACTGACTGTCGCACCAGCGGCGAGATGGGGTGGCTCGCTGGTTCCATCGAAGAGGTAGGCGATGATCGCACAGGAGCGCATCCGTTGGCCGATGAGCGTGGCGAACAGCTGCCTGGAGTCATTCATCGCCGTATTCAGCCGAGCGGTCGTATCCTTCTTCGCCTGTCCATCACGGATGGCGCTGAGAGGGGGCAGGCCGGAGGGCCAGCCATCACCGTTCGGCAACCGGAATCCCGGGAACACGCTCGGATACAGTTTCTCTCGGCCTGATAATGAGCAGATGGCGGTGAGCAGATGGTGCAGCCAGAGCAATTTTTCCCAGGTACCGGCGGGCGGACCCGTGCTCACCAGTTCGTCGACGCAGCGGTAGCGAGTCTGGGCTCCGAGAGCAGCGACCAGATCGAAGTCCGCCGCTCGCTCGCGACAGGCGTCCACCCACTCGTCGCAGATCAGATGCAGGTCGGCGCAGAAAGCGGCCACCTCGGCGTCGTCGAGCATCTCGGTGAACGCCGAGCGCAGCGACTGGGCATCGATGCTCCCTGATGCACCACGCTCGCGCAGCGCCCGGCGGCAGGATGCGACGAACACTCCGTTGCGCAGCAGCTTGGCGATGATCCCCTGGGCGTTGCTCCTGCCACCCAACTGTGACGAGATGCGATTACGGGCGTCGATGAACTCCCTCGCCGTCACGCTGCGCACCTTGACATCGCCTGCATGCCGCTCATTCTGGATGCGCCAGCAGCTGTTCAGCGCCCTGTCGAGCAGGAGCACCCGCTGGGCGTCGCTCACCTGATCATGGGTGGGCCGCTCACCGAGCTGGTTCCTGTGAGCGGTCACAAGGCGAGAGAGGAACGAATCGATCGTGCCGATGGGAGCCTCGTCGAGCAGCATCCCGAGTTGCTCCACCAGTCCTTCACGGCGAATCCGGGGGTCGTAGCGCAGCCCGTCCCGCTCACCGCGCGGTCCGGGGCGCAGCCTGCCGAGTTCACGGCGCATCCGGTCGCGCAGTTCCTCGGCCGCGCGGACGGTGAATGTGAGCACGACCACCTCGGTAGGCAACAAGGCCCGCCATTCTCGCAGGTCCTCACGCTCACTGGTGGGAGCAGCCAGCAGCCCGCCGGAAAGGTCGATGTCTCGCGGTCCGGGCGGCAGCAGGCGAGTCGCCCGCTGATCCTCGGACAGGTAATGCTCGAGCGTGCGCTGCACGATGCAGTGTGTCTTGCCGGTACCCGCTCCTGCATCGAGCACGATGTGCGCGTCGATGTTCAGCCCGAGCCGCTGACCGCGGTTCAACTCCACTGGCGCTCACCTCCGACCGATGCCGCGAGTCCACAGATCGCCTTCACGTCGCAATAACTGCAACTCGACTGTCGTGGGGTTGGATGTACCAATCCCGCAGACGCCTGTTCTGATGCGAGCAGCGCCGCAGTGATACGATGACGTATCCACGAGCGGAACGGGTTGCTCGTCACCGAGGTGGCTTTCTCTGACGGCTGGCGATACACCTGCGCAACCAGAGAACCGACTGTTCCGAGACCGAGCAGCCTGACCTCATCGATGAAGTCGGGATCGACCTCGAGGTAATGGCCCGAGCGCTCGCCGACCTCTGTGATGCCCACACCGATCACCCGATCTCCGGGGTGGCAGACCTCCCACGCGCGTGCGTAGAGAGCGAGTTGGACATCCTCCATCAGATCGCGGCGGTGGCGTAATCCACCTTTGCCGGGGTTAGGGCCCTCGAGCGTCTTGAGGTCGCGGATGATGACGAGGCGGCGGGCGTTCCACTCCTCCTTCTCATCGAGGTCCAACGGGCAGACCTCCTCCACCCCGTCCTCGTCCACCCACACGGTCTGTTCACCGGTGATGGCCGAGCCACCTCCATGGGGGAAGAGTTCGACACGGTCGATGTTGCCGCGCACGAGGATCGGGGCGGGGACGTCCTTGCCCTTGTCGGGTAACTCGAGTTTGACGCCGGGTACCTCCTCAGAGCGCGGCAGCGACCATTCGAGGGAGAGCACGGAGGCTTCGGCGAGTGACAACTCCGCGCGCAGCAGGTCCCCGAAGCGGCCGGCGGCAGCGATTGGCACCGGATTCTCCAGCCAGTCGGCCCACTCCGAGTCGTTCATGCCGACGAGGTCGAGGCGACGGGCAGCGGCGACTCCGTCGCCGCGCCTGAGCCAAGGAGCATGTACGTCAACGATGCACAGCAGACGTTGCATCAATTCGGCTTCGCTCTCTCCGCAGACAGCGAGCGAATGCGGAGTGAAACTCGTGCGCTCTTCGCCCAGAGTGACCCCGAGCACGTCGCACAGCAGTTCGGCGTAGGCGCCGTGCAGCAACAAGCCACGGGTACGATTGTCGATGTCCTCGTCCAGAGACTCGAGCTGCGAGGCCTTCAGGCGCACCTTCAGCCACGCCTGGCGTGGGCAGGTCAACCAAGAGCGCAGGCGACTCGCCGACCAGTGGCGGACAGTGCCGGTGGCCTTCGCCTCGAATCCATGGCGGTGGTCGTTGTCGGGAATCGCAATCCCAGACGGTGCCAACGGGCGAGGATCGACACTGAGAGCGAACCTGCCGTTGGGCAGACGCAGTCCAATCGTCGGCCAGGAATCGTGCTCCCTCGGACTCGGGTCCTCGGTCGCCTTCGGTTGCAGCCGAAGCCGCTCTATGCTCACCATCCGATGCTTCTCTGAGTCGGGAAGGAAATGCTGCGCATCGCTGCCGCGCAGCGGCTGGCGGCGCAACCGGTCGCGCATCAACGGCTCATCGAGCGGGACTGTCAACGCAGCCGGATTCAACGCGCCGCTGGCGGGTGCCCTCGCCGCGTGCAGGTCGATGCCGTCCCGCTGCCGCCGGTCACGGGCAGAACTGCCGGTGACGGCGATCTCGAATCGGCCCTCGTCACGGTGGATGACGGCGACCGGACGGGCGATCAGGTAGTCGGAGGTCGTTGAAGCCGAGGTGCTGAGTTCGTGCACTGCCCAAGCAGATTCGGGATCACCTTCGAGGCCGGCGACATCGTCATGATCGAGGAAGGAGGGCAGCATCACCTCATCAACCACAGGGAGCTTCTGGAGCCATTCGGAGAGCGGGGCGGCAGGCTGACCGCTCTCGTCATCGGGAGCGTCGAGAACCACAACCTCGGGTGCGGCGTGCAGCAGGTGGTGGAAGCAGTGGCGTGCCTGGCGCATTCTCGCATCTGGAGGTAGAACATCCAGTTCAGCACGCTCTTCGTCAGCGAGTCCGGGAATGCTCTCCGGGCGAAGGTCCCATGAGCCGGTGTCGAGATGTGTCAGGATGATCAGGTCAGCGAAACAACCGAGCGCGTCACTCGGCGTGAGCAGACGCACACGGTCGTCATCCCCGTCGCTCGCGGGGAATGTGAGACCTGCCAGCAGGTCGAGCAGTTCGAACACCCACTCTCGGCCGTCGGCAGTCGGCTGCTGGCCGACCAATCGCTGTGAGCGACGCAGGCCAGCGTGTGCCTGCAGCAGGTGCTGCAGTCCGGAGATCGAGGCTTGCCGTCCACCGTCGAGATGCTCGTTCCACCCACTCCAGTCGATGTTCTGCAACAGATCGCGCAGCCACGCATCACCATTGGCAGCCGCGTCTGGAAGCGGCAATGGCTCGCCGCTGGAGCAACCGGTCACCAGCAGCGCCTCGTCGAGCGCGGAGCGGTCATCACCGCGCAGCAGCGGACGCAGTCTGTTGGCGATGCTGAGCAGCCACCACTGGGTCTGTTCGTGACGGCGGTTCTGGATGTGCTCCGGCACGTAGCCCGAGTCGATCGGGCGCCGAGCGAGCGTCTGCAGCCAGCGCCTGAGTGCACCGGGACCTCCAAGAAGATGGAAGCCGCGTGACACCTCCTCGAGCACATCGATGTCGGCGACGGGACGCCAATCCCCCTCTGTAGGGTGCTGTTCTGGACTCAACCATTCCGTCGAGAGGTTCAGAGTGTCCTGCATCGCCAACCCGCGCAGCCTGTCCAGGGACCACGCCTCCTCTCCGGTCCCAAGTGTCGCGAGTTCGGCCGTCCAGTGAACAGCGGGGCTGTCGAGCAGCGAG
>CATMIM010000014.1 GCA_950068635.1 uncultured Candidatus Poseidoniales archaeon | reverse complement strand
TGCATGTGGCGTGCCTACCGTTAGTAACGGAGTGAGTTCGATGGGCCCCAAATACGGAATTACTGCGCACCGCGTGCTGGGCGCCGCGGGTTGCCCGGTTGGCTTGACGCTCGAGTCAGCCGCCAGCCAGATAGCTGATAACGATATTGGCTGGAGCTACGTCGATCAGAGTCAGGCTTGCCCTGCTTTGTATCGTCTGTTGGAGTTGCGTACCCGGATCGTCAAAAGACCTTGTCTGACGACGCTCGAAGTGTTGCTCGGACCGATGCGGGCAAAGCGGACCCACCTGATGACAGGTTATGTACACAAGCCGTATCCTCCGATTTACACTGAGCTTGCCCGCTTGGCGGGTTACTCCTCAGCGATGGTGGTCAGGGGAATCGAAGGGGGCGTGATCCCGTCACTGAATCAGGCATCCAAGTACTTTTCCTACCAGGATGGGATGCCGGACGAGGAGATACGTCTTGATCCAAAGACGGCTGGCGTAATATCCGTGACGCGCACGGTGCCTTGGCCAGTGGATAAGGAGCGTTTAGAAAGCCATGATGGACTCGTCAATTACTGTGTGGAACAAGGACTCAGTGCGCTGGGCGGAGAGGCGGGTCTCGGTCGAGTTCGAGGTGTGCGGCTGGCGGATGCTGAACGAACCGTTGTCATTCCAAGCGCTGCCGGACGAGGCGTTGTCATGCATGCTGTGCGGGACGAACTCCTTGACGGGGGAGTCCATCGCCAGCGTGAGTTCGTCGGAACGGGTCTCGACATCTGTGGCCTCACCCGACTCCCAGTCCGACCGAGACTGATGTACGATCTGGTTCCAGCCGGTCGACGAGGCTCCGGCGATCGTCATCTCGACATCTGTGACCTCGGCCCCCCGCGGCATCGAGACCTTCACGTTGCGAGCCGGCGTTCCCATGTGGTAGATGGCGATTGCCTCGGTGCTGCCATCCGTGAACGTGTACTGGTGGCGGGTTCCCCCTCCGGCAGCACTCACATCATCAGCGACAAAGGAGAGCGCGGGAACTCCGATGGAGCACAGGAACAGCAACAGCAGTGTTCCTGAGAGGAGTCGCTTGCTACGTTCCGGGTCCATGGACAAGCCTGCCTAGAAATGCCACCATTTCGGCTGACTATCAATGCTCTGCCCCGTGGACACCCGCCATAGGCGTGTGTCCGAAACCGGTTTTCGGCTTTTTCCTTGGAGAGAGATGCACACTGGTGAGCGAAAGTGACTTCTCAGCCGATGTTCGTCTTTCGGTCATCCCAGCGCAGAGGAGATGGGCCGTTCCCACGGATGTTGTCGAGCATGTCGTTCTCGATCTCGAACCAATCGTTCAGCCAGTCACCGTCCGAATCCCAGTTCAATGGGTCCGTCCCGTCGGCTATCTGGTCACCATCCATGTCGATGCGCCACCAGCCCCACACGTTCTCACCGATGCCGGTGTTGGGGAAGTGGTACTGGTCACCGAACACCCTGCCGTACTCATCGGTCCAGTCTCCTTTGACGAGGTGGATGTCATTGGCGTTGTCGATGTTCATGTAATCCGTGTCCATGTCGTTGAGGACCAGAGCGTAGAGCTCGTCAGTGGAATTGGTGCGATACATGCGCATGTAGTTCACCTGGTAGGAGTTCGGCTGTTTCAAGCCAAGCAGCGTCTCACGTAATTCCCACCATTCGCTGACCACCACGTTGATCGGTGGGCTGGTCCCAGCGATCGGTATCGGTGTCGAGCGCACCAACGTGGGCGAAACCAACGAGGCGTTGGTGATGCCGTAGAACTCCTGGAAGTTGTTGTAGGGTGTGTAGGTGCAACCGGCGTTGGTGCAGTCCCAGTCGCCATCTATGTCCGGGTCCTCCATCGCATCCGCAGGGTCGGTGGCGTTGAACGTGTACCAGGTCCAGTTCATCAATGGCCGTTCGAGAAGCCCGTTGCCACCGTCATGCAGCGGGCGCATGACGATGCTGCCCATCACCATGTACTCCTCCCAGACCGTCTCGACCTGGGCGTACGAGGACCAGTTGTCGTTCGATTCGTTCCAGCCCATCTTGTGCTCGTACCAGTCGGGCAGCATGTCCCAGTCAGTATCGTTGTCGAGCGCGTTGGTGCCGTACTTGAACACCTCTCGCCCGTCGAGCAGCGCCCAGTCCCTCTCGTAGCTGAGCGTGATGTTGTCGTCGCTCGGGTCACTGACGTGGGTGTAGGTGATGGCATCGCCGTCGCTGTCATTCAGGTCGGGTCGAGTGCCGTTGTCGTACTCCATCCAGTTGGTGAAGAACAGCGGAGAGTTGCCCGCTGATATCTGGTCCCCGACACCGCCCGGGGTGAACGCATGACCACTCCATTCGCCCTGGGTGGCCACCCTGTCGCCGGAGGTGCGGTCGAACCAACCGTCGATGTCAGGGTCGTAGTCGACGTCCAAGGGGTTCACCGGATTGGTCGCCCAGCGCCAGTCGTCGACGGGGAACACGGTCTGGTAGGTTCCGTAGCAGAACTCCCAGCCATCGGGGATGCCATCGGAGTCAGAGTCGGGGTGCGTCGGGTCGGATATTCCGATGAGACTGAGATTGAAGTTGTCCGCGTAAGCGGAGTTGATGCGATTCAGCCGGTTGGCACTGGTGACGTCCTTGGCGGCGAACGTCTGCACCAGTTGGGCGCGCGCATCCCCCCAAGAGAGGCCCTGTTCGTCCATGTAGGCGTTGATGGCGTCCTCGCCATAGTCGACGATGCCGAATCCCGGCGGGAAAGAGTAGCGCATCGACTCCTTGCCGTAGACCCGGGCTTCGTACTCGCGGAGATTCGTGTAGCGCTCGTCAGGCGTTATCTGTCCGTCCTGGTTGCAGTCATACGAGTCGTCGTCGCTGTCGGTGAACACATCGGTGATGGTGAGCGGATTCATCGACCAGCGGTTTCCGTCGAGGTCCCACTCGGTGAACCAATACTCGTAGCCGTCGGACATGCCGTCATCGTCGGTGTCATTGTTGGTCGGGTCGGTGATGCCGATCAGTGTCGAGAAGAACGGTTGGGCTATGCCCGTGACTTCCCAATTCCAGTGTTGCTGTAGTGCGATGAACGCTCTTCCAGAACGCCCTTCGAGCATGTCCTCGATTCGTTCGGAGAAATTCGCCGACTCGAGCACGAGCGCCTCTTCCCACATCTTGGGTGCGTCCGGTGGTGCCAGACCGCCGTTGAGGGGATTCTCGTACGTCAGGTTCAGTTCCTGCAGGTCGGTCAGTGCGTCCTGGTCACCGTCCGCGCCTCCATCCCCGGCGACCAGGGGGTTGAGCGTCCAGTTGAGGAAGGACAGGTTCCACTCGGTGAACAGCAGTTCGATGCCGTCGAGCAGACCGTCACCGTCACTGTCCCCATTGTTCGGGTCGCAGGTCGGTCCCGACAGATTGTACTGCTCTGAGGACATGAACGCGCCGAAGGAGGGGGTGCCCACGCCCTGCGCCCATGGCTGGAGTATGATCTGGTTGCCACTCCTGAACGGGAACCATTGTGGCGATGTCTGGTTGGCGTCTGTCTCCGACAAGTTGGCTGAGATGGAGTTGTACTCCTCCCAATTGGTCATACCGTCGCCATCTGGGTCGTTGAAGCGATCGGACGAGTTCATCGGGTTGAGCATCCACTGCGAATCGAACGTGTCCCAGCGGGCGAACCACACCTCCCAGCCGTCGGGCATGCCATCCGTGTCGCTGTCGGCGGACAGGGGGTCGGATGCACCCTCATCGGTGAGGATGATTCCAGGAACGTTGTTGATGGCGTTGAAACCAGCACGCTCGCCGAACGGCAGGGTCGCCCCGCTCGTCCAACTCTCGTCCCACAGAGCGGTGACGAAACCGGCGGGGAGCGGGGTGCCGTCATCGGTCATGTTCCCGAAGATCTGCTTGTCCTTGATGTGATACTCCATCCAGTTGTTGAACCACTCGTCCTCGGTCAGCACCCCATCGTGATTGGCGTCGTAACCATCGCCGTCGGGGTTGTTGAAGTAATCACTGCCATTGAGTGGATTGATGCCTACGTTGGCCATGTCCCACACGCACGCGTAGCGGGCCTCCCATCCGTCGGGAAGCGAGTCACCGTCCGAATCCGGGTTGTTCGGGTCGATCTTCGTCCAGTTCTGTGCAGCCTCGGCACTCTCACCGTGGCTCGAAAGTCCGTTCACTCGTGCATCGAGCAGAAGGAGTTCCCACTGGTATTCACAGTAATTCGTAAGCCCATCGCTGTCCGCGTCCTCGTCGCGGTCGGTCGGGTCCATCGGGTCCAGGGACCATTCATTGCCGCCGTGGAAGGTGGTGCCGATCCAGCGCCGGTTCTCGATCTCCCAACCATCGGGCATGCCGTCTCCGTCACTGTCCCACACGGTGGGGTCGGTCGCTCGATCGGTGGCTCCGGAGGAGCCTGTTCCCTGCCAACCGAGCGCGTAGACCTGCGCGGCGATCTCGCCTTCGGCATCGTCGCAGAGGTACTCACCGGTCTCGTAGTGACAGGTGAAGTTGGTCTCGGAGAAGAACCAGCCCCAGTACTCCGCGCCGTCGAGCAAGCCGTCGCCGTCGGTGTCGGATACACGCGGGTCCGTGCCGTTGAAGCCTTCGGGAACGATCGCCAGATAGCGGAACTCATCGAGATTGGTCCAGTTGTGATCGAGGATGTCATCAACGTAGGGGTTGAGGTTGATGCCATCGACATCGAGGTCCTCGTCCCTGTCGAACGGGTCGGTGGGGTCGAGACCGTGCGCGTTCTCCCAACCGTCAGGCATCCCGTCGAGGTCCGAATCGTTGTTGAACGGATTGATCAGCATGCGGTTGGAGTAGCGTCCGGGGTCGAGGCCGGCGAACACGGTCTCGTTGCCGTCCACGTCCATCACGGCGAGTTCGGTGACGACCCCCGGTATGCGGGTATGTCCGGTGTCCACACCGAGCGAACGGGCGTAGTCACCGTTGAGCACCCATGTACCGAACACGGAACCTATCAGCACCTCGTCGCCAAGAGGCAGAATGGCGTGCACGTTGTTGGCACCCTCGGTGTTCCATTCATCGTTCTGCATCCGCTCGCGGGTGAAGGCGACCAGCGGGTCGGCGGCGTCCAGAAGTGAGAACTGGTGCACGCCGCCAGCGGTGCCCACCCAGATGGTCTGGTGGCTCGTGAGAGTCCCATCGGAAGCGCGTGGGCCGTCCACGACCAGTGTGCGGACGTTGGCTGAGTGCGACGCGTTGCTCGGGTCAGCGGCACGCACGTAGAGTTCGGCTTGCGTCTCGTTGAATATCCAGGTGATGGCGAAGTCGCCTCGCGCATCAGCGGTGTCGGCCACGAGCATGCCGTTGTCCGTTCCGAGATACAGTTGCGGCGTCTGCCCTTCCATGCTCGCATGCGCCACCGCCTGCAGGGTGGCGTTCTCCATCGCCAGCGCTTCGACCACCTTCTGGGCGGGAACCACCGAGCTCACCAGCCCGCTGCCGTCGACGGTGAACGTCCAAGCGCTGCCATCCGGGCCACCGGCGAGCAGGTCGAGCGACCCACTTCCGGTGCTCAACCGGCTGAGCAACGTGACCTCTCCGAACTCAGCGGTGTTGACCGGCGCCGTCAGGTCGAGTATTCCGCTGTCGTCGAGTTTCCACACCGCCACGCTTTGATTGAGCGCCAACACGAGGAATGATTCCTCTCCGCCAGCGGTCCAATGGACCATGTCGTTGAGTTCCACCCCCGGCAGCAGTTGGTAGTGGTAGGTGGCTCCTGTGGCTGGCTCGAAAATGGTGACGCCACGCTTGGTGGCCACGTAGATCAGACCTAGATCCGAATCGACGTGCAGCGCCCGAACGTCATGATGCAGGATGGCCGGAGATGTGCCCTGGTCGTACATCTGGACTTCTGCGTCGACTTCGCCCAACGGCGTGCTCTTCATGCCCGCGCGCACCCATGTCCCTCCATCGATGAAGATGTAGTACTCCTCCAGATTGCTCAATGCCTCACCGAGGTAGATGGTCGCCCGCGAACCGTCGGGGAGCACCATGCCGTCGCGATCGATGTCCCACCCGTCCTCGTCGCTGTCGAGCAGGCTGTCCGACTCATTGCGCGGATCCAGCCCGAAGAAAACCTCCCAACCATCTATGATGCCGTCGCCGCGGTTGGACTTGGCCAGCTCACGTGAGCCGGACCAGTAGAAGAAATCGGAGTCGTTGCGCAATGGGTCGGTCCCCAGCCACCCGGGGTATCCAGTGGGTCTCGTGTCGAGGTCGGTGCAGGCGGGCATCAAGTCGATGCAGCGCAGACCGTGGAACTCGGTGGTCCAGTTCTCCCAGGCACCGTAGTTGTACTCCTCCGCGTTGGTGTACCATTCGTGCACTTCGACGATGCCATCACGGTCGACATCGAAGCCGTCTCCACACCCCAGACTGCCATCGATGCAGCGGTCCGAGTCATTCTGGCCATCGTATGAGTTCAACGGATCGAACGCGTTGCACTCCCAAGCGTCGCTCTCGTTTAGGGAACCGGTCTCCATCATGCACATCCAGACCTCGTAGCCGTCGGGGAGCCCATCTCCGTCCGTGTCGGCCACACGTGGGTCGAGGAACTCGCGCAGCCCCGATTCGCTCTGGCCCGGGGGTTTTCCGGTCAGGCTTCTTCGATTGGTGAAACAGTTGTCCAAGTCATACGGCCAGCAGTATTCCGCCAACGCGACCAGGCCATCGTTGTCGAAGTCGGACTGGTTGTCAGAGCCGTTCTCGAAATCGAGACCATTGATGACTAGAGTCACATCGTCAAGAGTCAGGTTGATCGCCTGGCTGAACGCCTCCTCGTGCAGGTCTGGAATGAGGTCCTTGTCGGTGTCCGTGATCGGCGGACCTTCGCCCGTCGTGTCGTCGGGGTGGACCGATTCGACAGGCGAGTTGGGGCGGCTCTGCGAAACGAACACCATGCTGCCAAGGACGAGCAGGGTGACCAAGATGACAGTCTGCTTGCGGCGCACGAATCACACCCCCAACTACGTTGGTGGTGTCTAACCACATTCATTCCCTTATGATGCTGATGGAGCACAGTTCGGACACTGCGACTCGTCGTAGGTGAAGCGAATCCTGCAGGTACGTCAGTGAGGTAGCCGCTGGGCAACACACCCTTCCAGCGGGTTCTCTCGGGGAGTGGAGTCGTATCTGGAAACGGCCGTCATCAGGTGTCCGCGAGAGGTGGATTGAAGGTGTGCCTGTGTGACCGAGCCGCTCGCGATGACCCTACAAGTGACCCATCTCGGAACAGGCAGCCGTGGCAACGCCACCTTGCTGTGCACTGACGAGGTGAACCTTCTGCTGGATTGCGGTTTCTCAGGCAAGGAGTTGGAACGTAGACTCGCCCTGCTCGAACTGAAGCCGGAAGACCTGGATGCGATCGCCGTGAGCCACCACCACAACGACCACTCCAAGGGGGCGCTCATCGCCAGCCGCCGCTGGGGGATTCCCCTGCACATGAACTTCGATACCTGTGCCCGGCTCGGACTGGACCCGGTCAACGACTGCACACTGTTCGAAGCATTGGGACGCATCGAGTTCTCCGACGACCTGTCGCTGCTGCCGGTTCCGGTGGAACACGATAATGCGGACAACGTCGGTTTCATCATCAGCCATCGCGGGGAGAGGGCGGCAGTGGTGACCGACCTCGGTTCATGGACGACCGAATTGGTGCAGCACCTCGGCCGATGCACGCACATCTCGCTCGAAGCGAACTACGACCACCGACGTCTGTTGGGCGGCCCCTATCCCGACCGCTTGAAACAGCGCATCATGAGCCGCGGCGGACACCTTTCCAACGAGCAGGCGGCTACGCTGCTCTCCGAGGCCTGTGGCCCCGCCACGCGCAGCGTCGTGCTATGCCATCTCTCCGAGCAGAACAACCAGCCACACCTCGCCGAGAGCGAGGTGCTGATGAGCATCGAGAACCAGTTCGATGGAGACCTGTCCATCAGTCTGCAGTCAGGCCCCGAATTCAGCCACTACCTGGGTCAGATGGAGCCCGAACGGCTCTCAGGTGCGCAGGTCTGAGCAGTACGCTCAGGTGTTCGACTCGGCGAAGCCATAAGAACAGCAGGAGAGAGTGGGGGATGTGCGCCAGAGGAGCGGCTGTCTCGCCCGTCGAGATGTGGGCGGTGTCAGCGAGATTCTCGGCGTGACTATGCTGCTGGCGATGGTCGTCACCGTTCTCGGAGCGGTGTTCGTGCTGCTCGCGCCATTGGTCAACGACATCAATGACAATCGAGAGTGGGCGGCCGGAAGCGTTGCTGCCACGCAGTTGAACGACCGAATCCTGGTCGTGGCCGATTCACCAGCAGGGACCGGCGTCGTGCATCGCAGCGCGCAACTCGCGAATTCGATCGACTGGCTTCCCGAGGCGGAGACCTGGACCATCGCTGCCGATCTGGCCGGAACGGACCGAGTGACCGTACAGCTGGACCCGGGGGAGGTGAATGTCACCAGTTTGAACCGCACCGCCACCAACGTGACCGTCGTCACCGAGACAGGGACCTACCAATTCGACCTGGTGAACGGGACGGGTAACCTCAGCATCAGCGGCGCGACGCGTGGGCGGGTCAGCGTCGAAGTGAAGGATATGCATGGGGAGACCATCCACCGTCTGGTGCGCATCTCCATCGACGGCATTCGCCTGAACAACCAGATGAGCAGGGATGTCTTCAGCGTGGATCTCGTGAATGGGGCGCGCATAGAGAAACTCCCGGGCCAGGGTATCGAAGTGAAGCAGTATCCGCGGCTGCGATATGATGTCCTCCTCGACGGGACCCATCGCGTCAGTCTGGTGCTGCTCGACATCGAGGTCGGCGAGACCGCGACGCGGCACATGAGCACAGTGAACCTCGGTTCACTCGGTTCCGAGTCACTGTTCGACGCGCAGTCGCGTAATCTCCTGCTGAAGACCGAGTTCGTCGCTGAAGCGACCATCGGTGCACGCTACACCCACCACTGGGCAGGAGACCACGAACTGTGGCTGGCCAGCGGAAAGATAGACGACTACAATGGATTCGGCCCCCGTCAGCGTCTCTCTGGGCTCGATGGGTTGACACTGTTCCCCATCGATGAGACGTTCACCCTCGAGGTCACGTTGCAGAAGGTGGAGGTGAGTTGATGCGTCGACGAATGGATGACGACGCGGTCTCTGCAGCCATCGCCACCGTGCTGCTGTTCGCTGGTACGCTGACCATCATCTCAGGAATGATGGTGACCATCTCGCCGTTGATCGACGAGATGCACGGCGCGCTCGAGCGCCAGGCGATGTCCAGCCAGATGACCGACCTGGCCTTGGAGACTGTACGCCTGTCCGAGACGGGGCTTCCGGGAGATTCCGCCACCATCCAACTGCGGCCGCACACGGGGCAGTTGGACTGGGACCTGAAACACGGCGGGACCTGGTACTCAGCGAGCCATGTCGAGGGAGGAACCCTTCGCTTGGATGGAGTACTCGATCTCGACGACCAAGCGCGCTTCCGCTATCCGACCAGCGAGGTGTCATCGATCTGCTTCGATGACCTGCGTGGAGGTCCGGGGGCCCTGTGGCAGGTGCGTCTGCCCGACATCGACGGAACGTGGGCAACAACCCCAGTATCGACGTTGGAACTTCCGTTGGCCAGTACCAGTTTGACCATCGATGACGAGGGGGTCGAGACGGATGTCCGTCTTCCGTACGGTGTGTCCCTGACGGGGAGCGTGTCCGCAGGAGGTGGTGACACCTGGTTACACGCCGATGGCCCCCTCAGGGTGCTGGTCTGGAGAGGCGACGGTGGTGCAGCGCTCATCGCACCCGATCTGGCCGCACCGACCGACGGCACTGGACGTGGCTGGACGCTGCCCGTGCCGGGAGGGACCGTCAGTGCCCATCTGGTGACGGCACGACCGGCGAGCATCGAATGGACCCTCGGGGCACAATCCGGTAGTGGGTACACCAGCGGGAGCACGGCCGCATGGAGTGGCACCTGGGCTGCGGGCTCAGGAGACGTGCTCGTGCTACGCAGCAGCGCGCCGGGTCGACTGCTGCTGCAATGGGGGTCTGATGCCCCCGAATCGGGTTCGGCTGCTGGCTCCACGATGTGGCCGGATGATACCGGTTCGTTCGTCGGTCGCAACTTCAGCCTACCCGCCGCGAGCGGCAGCCTGTTGCTGGAGAACTCAGCCACCCAGCCGGTCACTGCCAGCATTCACGGCCTGTTCCAGATGGTTCCCGCTCAGGGTGAGTTGCGCGTCGACTGGACGAGCGGAAGCGGAGACATCAGCGTGACTGGCCCGGTGCAGGTGCACTGGCTCGCGGATTCAACCGGAGCAGACGCGTGGCGTCCTGGCAGCCTCGACCTCGTGCGCGCGCTCGATACCGGTCAGGCCAGCGGACTGGAGCATCGCAT